>CAZAON010000209.1:0-4823 GCA_964486655.1 uncultured Flavobacteriales bacterium | reverse complement strand
GCTTCTGGTTCGGACCATACGTTCCGTTATCCGGATTGTAATCTAATGCGGCGTAGATCTTCGCGATTTCTGTTTTACCGGTTGTAGGACCTGACTTCACATATTTGTGGCAGTTCATACAAACATTCGCAGAAGGAATGCCTGCAGTTTTTCCACGCTCTGCACCACTGTGGCAGTAGATACATGAAATCTGTAATTCACCCGCATGCAATTTGTGTGAATATGCGATAGGCTGATCAGGAACATAGCCCTGGGAAATTCCGATTGATTGCAAAGCATACCATCCTTTTACACTTCCAACGATTGTGAGGAAAATAAGGATGACTGCGATTAGCTTTTTATTTTGTCTTACCCACTCGCGGCGAATCTGATATTTTGTCTGAGGTGCCGGTTCAGGTAATCCCTGCTTTTCACGAACTGCGCGTGCAAGTGTTTCCTGAATTCTGCGTAATACACCTGAGAGTAAAAACAAAACAATTGCCGCAACAAGAAGCCAAATCCACGGAGAAGTTTTTTCTGCAGGTACTTCACCCGGACCACTAACAGGAGTAACAGGAGTAGCAGGTTTATAATCTTTAATGTATGTCAGGATCGATTTGATCTCCGCATCTTTCAGAGGGAAAGATGGCATCACAGTCTGATTGTAATCTTTGAAAAGTTTTACGGCATATGCATCGCCGCTTTTAATAACTGCCTGAGAATTCTTAATCCACTTGATTAACCAATCTTCAGGTCTGCGTTGAGAAATACCTTTCAATGCTGGTCCAACCGCTTTATCCTCAATATTATGACATGACGCGCAATTTGCTTTGAACAGCGATTCGCCGTCCTGTGCCGTTATATTCTGAACATTAAATACTAATAGGAAAAAAAGCGATAAGAGAAATGAAAAGTACCTTGGTTTGTGAATGTAATTCATAGGTTTTAGTTAGTCCACCAACGGATTTTAATTAATGACATCCATGAACGGCTTGTCCGGTCATTGAAATGTCACTTTTTTCGAACGGGTGCAAATTTATCAGAAACATGTTTCCCTAAAAGCATTTTATTAATTTTTTTTAACAACATGATAACCCTTTTTAATGCAACAGGTTATCTTTTCACTACTACTCCGTTTGTTTATAAAGTCGTTAAAAACGAAGAGTTATATTGTCAAAATGGGGAGAAATGACAATATTAATTTTGCCGGAAAGCAATTAAAAATTAAAAACCACTTGTACTGAGCTTGTCTAAGTAAAAAATACGACCCAAACGCCCCAATTTTTCCTTCTATAAGCTCAACGACCGTAATTTGTAATTTTTAATTTTTTATTCCTTTTGAAAGAAAATCTATCACTACAAAATCCGGTAAACAACCGGACGGCCGGGAGAAGCATCATTCTCAAAGTTGGCCATCATCAGATTTAATAAATAAGATCCATCTTGCACATTATCAGGAACATAAATTAATTCTGTAATCGTGCAATCTGTCCGGGGAGATGATGGATAATTCCAGAAAGCATGATGAGCCGACAATTTTCCTCCATCGTCTTCACGGTCAATGCTTGGTACATCGAGTAATAAATGCTTGATTCCGTTTTCACGAAGATAGGTTGCAGCTTCGGCAGACATGTAGGCCGGATTTGTGCCTGAATAATGCGCATTCAGTTTAGCATCTAAATTTGGCAAGGTGCGGATTATCAATGCTTCGGCTGAATTGATTTTTAATTTCTCAGCAATTTTTTCAAAGGTGATAATTCTGTCGCCATGCATTACTTCAGGATCGATAGTGATTAATTCGGCCAGAAAGAAAAACTCTGAGATGCATTTGGAAACGGGATATTTTTCCTTTGAAATATGTCCGACCGTTTCTGTGTGTGTTCCGTTACCATGCGGATTGAAAGTAACTGTGAAAACATTGCATGAGCCACCCTGGTTTACATCTCCGATGAAACTTCCGGCTTTGAATGGTTCCAATGTTACGGGCGGAATATAAAATGCGTTTACGTTTTCTTCACCGGCTCGTAACGGAATTGAAAGATCAATCGGTTTTGAAAGATCAACGTTGAATGTTTTTCCTCCGGCGGTAATTTGTGCTTTCATGAAAAAAATTTATGCGAATAACCGTCCTACGAGAAATGCGGCAGCTGCAGCCAGAACTCCGATCATAGTTGTACGAAATGCACCTTTGACAGGAGGCTGTCCGGTTGCCCTGCTTTTAAAGTAACCAAAAAACAACAGGCAGAATACAGTAATAATTGCCGAATAAATTAATCCTTTATGCGGCTCATCAGTGAAGAAATAGGCCGACAAAGGAACTATACCGCCAACAATATATGCGAGACCGATATTGCGCGCACTTTGTTTCGCACGGTTAATATCGGGTTTTTCCAATCCCAGTTCGAAACGCATCATGAACTCCACCCATTTGTCGCGATCCTTTTCCATTTCATCCATGATGACAACCTGCGATGGCTTTGAAATTCCGTAATGACCAAAAATCTCCATGACTTCCTTTCGCTCCATTTCATAATGGGTATCCAATTCTCTGTATTCGCGTTTTAGCTCCGAATCATAATGCTCGATTTCTGTCTTACCGGCGAGATACCCACCTAATCCCATGGCAATAGAACCGGCGATGATCTCAGCCATTCCGGCCGTCACAATGATATCGTTATTCGATACAGCGCTGGTTAATCCGGCCGCCAAAGCGAACGGTACCGTTAATCCGTCGGCCATACCGATTACGATATCGCGAATCGTGGCTGACTGTTCAAAATGTTCTTCTTTATGTTCGTGAGGGCCGTGCATGGAGTGCAAAGAAAAGAAAAGTTATTGGTATGCGGCTTGCAAGCCTAAGAGTTGTCGAAGAACGAGTTTCGGGTTTCGGGTTTCGGGTTTCGGGTTGGTTGATCGGAAGTTCAGAGATGAGACAAAATTGATTGCAAACTTGAAAAATCGTCATTGAATAAATTTTTGAATAACAAATTTGATTTCTTCTTCTGTCGTAAATCTCCCCAGCGAAAACCTCACCGACGAATATGCATCTTCCTCACTCATTCCCATTGCCATCAACACATGTGAAGGTTCGGGTAAAGCTGATGAACAGGCGCTTCCAGTTGCAAGTGCTATGGAAGGATGTTTCTTAATCAGGCTGTCAGCTTTGATTCCGTGAAAACAAATATTCGTCGTATTTGGTAAACGGTTTTTTATGTTTCCGTTAATTGTTGCTTTATCGCTTTCTGTAAGTGCCTGTTCAAGTTTCGATCGTAAGATTGAAATGCGTGCAGACTCTTCCCAGAGATTAGTTTGAGCCAGTTCACATGCTTTTCCTAATCCGACTATTCCGGGTACATTCAACGTGCCGCTTCGCAGACCTCTTTCATGGCCACCGCCATCCATTTGCGGGATCAATGTCACGCGCGGATTTTTTCTTCTTACGAATAGAGCCCCCGCTCCTTTCGGTCCGTACACTTTATGCGCAGAGATGCATAAAAGATCTGCACCCAATTCATTCACATCAACACGAATTTTTCCGGCCGCCTGAGTCGCATCTGTAAACAAAATAGAATTCTTCTCATGCACGATCTGAGCGATCTGATTAACAGGATGGATGACGCCGGTTTCATTATTCGCCAGCATCACTGAAACAAGAATCGTATCGGGTCTGATCGCATTTGTCAAAACTTCAAGGTCAAGCATTCCGTCCGATAACACAGGGAGACGGGTTATTTCATATCCCTGCCTTTCCAGATGAAGACATGTTTCCAGAACGGCTTTATGTTCTGTCGAAACCGTAACAATATGTTTTCCCTTAATAGCGTACGCTTCTGCAACTCCTTTGATCGATAAATTGATAGCCTCCGTTGAGCCTGATGTAAATATTATTTCCTGTTCACTTGTATTCAGAAAATCAGCAATTCGTTTTCTCGAAAGTTCGACTGCATCTGCTGCGCGCCATCCAAAAGCGTGAGTTCGGCTGGCTGCATTTCCAAATTCTTTCGTGAAGTATGGAAGCATCTCTTCGAATACAATTGGATCGACCGGAGTTGTGGAATTATAATCTAAGAATATCATTCATTTTGTGTTAAACAGAAGTTTCAATAACACCAATAGCATACAATGGAATATTAGATAGCCATTCTTCTTTGCGATAATTATTCATTGAAGTCCTTATTACACTTTTTACTTTGATAAAATGTATCTTAATACATATTTTCAACTAATAAATGTAAAAATTAACACATTTTACTACGTAAAAATGAATAAATCACGTTCTTCACAGAAAAAACGAAAAAATACTAAAATAATCTGATATTATCAATCAGCCTGATCTCTTCACAAAATACAGCCGCAAAGATTCTGCAATGCTCATGTTTTTCCCAGGATGTAACAGGCTGAAGTGTTGTCTCATCGGCAATCTCTATATATTCGACTTTCAGATGACCATCTTTTTCGATGTTGCTAATAACCTGCTGCTTGAGTAATACGGGAAGTGTCTTTTTCCAATGAGCCTTTGCCGATAAAAGTGCCGTATAAATTTCAGAAGCATTATCCCGGCCCTTCTCTGTTAACCGTAAGTTACGGGAACTCATGGCAAGTCCGGTCGGTTCACGCAAAGTCGGACAACCAATAATCTCCACTTTATAATTCAGCTCCTTTACCATAAACCGGATAACAGCCAGTTGTTGAAAGTCCTTTTCGCCGAAATAAGCCTTATCCGGATTTATAATATCAAAAAGTCGGGATACTATTTGAATAACTCCGGCAAAGTGACCGGGCCTGTGTTCGCCTTCCATGACAGTTCCGAGCCCACCTATATTAAGAGCTGGAGTGTCAGGAAA
>CAZAON010000208.1:0-6234 GCA_964486655.1 uncultured Flavobacteriales bacterium | reverse complement strand
CGAGATCGAGCATTCCGTAGAGAACGCGTCGGTGAACAGGTTTAAGGCCGTCTCTTACATCAGGTAATGCACGGGAAACGATAACAGACATCGAATAATCGATGTATGCTGTTTTCATTTCTTCTTCAATGTTAATCGGAATTATCTTTTCGCCTTCAGCCATCTTATGATTTTACTTTAATATTTTTTAGTGCGTTTTATACAATTGTCAGGTCCCTTAATCGTTACTAATCACTAAGTAGATATAACTAACCGGCCTCTTTTTCTGACTGTAACGGTCATATTTTAAGAGGCCCGAAAATACGAAAATTCCCCTTATGAAAAGCCTATCTAACAAACAGAAATTTGTTGAAAAGTCCGCCTGTCCTAATGACAGCCATCGCGCTATTGCACGTTAATTGCATTCTCAAAGCAACAATTGGCTATTTTTGTACTTATCTTACAATACGACAAAATAACCAATTGAAGAGTCAGTCGTTATACAAAAAAACAAAATCCAAATTATGGAAGCTAAATTCTCTCCCCGCGTCAAAGACGTCATCACTTTTAGTCGTGAAGAAGCCTTACGACTGGGACATGATTATATAGGAACAGAACATCTACTCCTCGGATTAATCCGTGAAGGAGAAGGGATGGCAATCAAAATTTTAAAATCGCTCGGGATTAACCTCGGTGAATTGCGTAAGTCGGTTGAAAATTCAGTACGTGGCAGTTCGGCTTCCATGGCTAATCTGAGCAATATTCCACTTACAAAGCAAGCTGAGAAAGCCCTAAAAATCACCTATCTGGAAGCTAAAGTTTTCAAAAGTGATGTGATTGGAACGGAGCATTTGCTCCTGTCTATTTTAAAAGACGAGGACAATATTGCGACTCAGATACTAAACCAGTATGGTATTAATTATGACATTGTTAAAGAAGAATTAGACGTGATAAAATCAAATTTCAGATCAGAGGCTCCTCAGAATCCTTCGGAGGATGATCCCTATGCAAAAGATGACGAAGGTGGTGGCGGTGTAACAGGTAAAAAAGGTTCGGATTCCAAATCCAAGACCCCTGTTCTTGACAATTTTGGCCGTGACCTTACAAAGGCGGCTGAAGAAGGACGTCTCGATCCTATTGTAGGACGTGAAAAAGAAATTGAGCGTGTTTCTCAGATTCTCTCCCGTCGTAAAAAGAATAATCCGATCCTTATCGGTGAACCCGGTGTTGGAAAATCTGCTATCGCGGAAGGCCTTGCCCTGAGGATCATTCAGAGAAAAGTATCAAGAGTACTTTTTAATAAACGAATCGTAACACTTGATCTTGCATCTTTAGTTGCAGGAACAAAATACCGTGGTCAGTTCGAAGAAAGAATGAAAGCGGTAATGAATGAATTGGAAAAATCACCTGATGTGATTCTCTTCATTGATGAGATCCACACCATAATTGGCGCGGGTGGCGCTTCCGGATCGCTCGATGCTTCAAACATGTTTAAGCCTGCCCTTGCCCGCGGAGAAATCCAATGCATCGGTGCTACTACATTAGATGAGTACCGTCAGTATATTGAAAAAGACGGAGCCCTTGATCGTCGTTTCCAGAGAGTACTTGTTGAGCCTGCCTCTATTGATGAGTCAATGGAGATTCTGAATAACATTAAAGAACGTTATGAAGAGCATCACAATGTAAACTATACGCCTGAAGCAATTAAGGCCTGTGTAAATCTTACCGCCAGATATATAACAGACCGCTTTTTACCGGATAAGGCGATAGATGCGCTTGATGAATCAGGTTCAAGAGTTCACATAACGAATATTCATGTTCCGAAAAACATTCTGGAACTTGAAAATAAAGTTCAGGAAATCAAGAATGAAAAGAACCGGGTTGTACGCAGCCAGAAGTATGAAGAAGCTGCCAAACTTCGTGATACTGAAAAGCAGCTTTTAGAGCAACTTGAAGTCGCGAAGAAGCAGTGGGAAGAAGAAACCAAGAGTCATCGTTATACGGTTACCGAGCATGATGTAGCTGAAGTTGTTGCCATGATGACAGGAATTCCTGTAACGCGTGTGGCACAAACGGAATCTCATCGCCTGGTAAAAATGTCAGACGAATTAAAGGGTAAAGTTATTGGTCAGGACGAGGCGATTAAAAAGGTTGTAAAAGCGATTCAAAGAAACCGTGCCGGATTAAAAGATCCGAACAAGCCGATTGGAACATTTATATTCCTTGGTCCTACCGGTGTCGGTAAAACCGAATTGGCTAAAGTAATTGCAAAATACCTGTTTGATTCGGAGGAAGCATTGATCCGTATCGACATGAGTGAATACATGGAGAAGTTTGCCGTATCAAGATTGATCGGTGCGCCTCCGGGATATGTGGGATATGAAGAAGGCGGACAGTTAACTGAGAGAGTAAGAAGAAAGCCTTATTCAGTTGTACTTCTTGATGAAATCGAAAAAGCGCATCCGGATATCTTCAACCTGTTACTTCAGGTTTTAGATGATGGTGTTCTGACCGACAGTTTGGGCCGTAAAGTGGATTTCAAGAATACTATCATGATCATGACATCCAATATCGGTTCACGCCAGTTGAAAGATTTCGGTCAGGGTGTCGGATTCCAGACAAATGCAAAACTCTCCGGCGCCGATGAACATTCACGCGGTGTGGTTGAAAATGCATTGAAGAAAGCATTCGCTCCTGAATTCCTTAATCGTATCGATGATGTTGTAATGTTCAATTCACTTGATAAAGAACACATCCATAAAATTATCGATGTCGAATTACAACATCTTTACAAGCGCGTTACTGAACTTGGCTATAAGATACAATTATCTACAGAAGCTAAAGACTTCATCGCCGATAAAGGATATGACGCAAACTATGGTGCCCGTCCGCTCAAGCGTGCTATTCAGAAATATCTGGAAGATGCATTAGCCGAGGAAATCATTAAAGCGGAAATGTCTGAAGGAGATATCATTGATGTCACATTCGACAAAGAAACAAGTACGCTGAAAATAAATATCATTAAAGCTTCTGCTCCACCTCCTGCCAAATCAGGATCAGGAAGAAAGAAGAAAGACGATCAGGCGTCCTGATATTAAAGATTGAAGAGTAAAAAAGAAGATTGAAGATTGTGCAGACAATTTTCAATCTTCTTTTTTTTTGTCTTATTCTTTCCTGAAGGACTCAAGTACTTCTGAACTAACTCCCGTAGTCGAATAACCACCGTCATGATACAGGTTTTGCATCGTGACCATTCTTGTGAGATCGGAGAACAATGAAACACAATATTCGGCGCAGGCTTCTGCTGTGGCATTTCCCAGAGGAGAAACCAATTCAGCGAAATCATAAAATTCCGAAAATCCTTTGATACCTGTGCCGGCGGTTGTTTTAGTAGGTGATTGCGAAATGGTATTCACTCTCACTTTCCTAAGCTTGCCATAATGATAACCGAAGCTGCGAGTGATTGATTCCAACATCGCTTTTATGTCGGCCATGTCGGTATAAAACGGATAGGTTCTCTGTGCCGCTATATAGGAAAGGGCTACCACACTACCCCACTCATTCATGGCATCGAGTTTCATGGCAACGCTGAGCATCTTATGAAGTGACATGGCGGAAACATCAATGCCTTTCATGAAGTAGTCGTAGTTGCTTTCGGTATAGGCAATATTTTTACGAATGTTTACAGACATACCTATCGAATGCAGTACGAAGTCGATTTTACCGCCGAGTTTATCCATTGACTCGGTATACAACTTAGTGAGATCTTCGACAGATGTTGCATCGGCCGGAATGATTTCAGATTTGGTTTCGTCGGCCAGTTTCTTAATCTCTCCCATGCGCATGGCAATCGGAGCATTCGTTAAGATGATCGACGCACCTTCTTCATGACAGCGTTGTGCAACCTTCCATGCAATCGAATTTGAATCAAGAGCTCCGGAAATAATTCCGCGCTTTCCTTTTAAAAGTTGATACGACATATGCTATAATTTTCCAGCAAATATAATATTAGTCACGAGTCTTGAGACAAGTAAATGGAAAACGCGGAATTATTGGTTTTAGTCGTGAATTACAGTGAGTTTGCCTTGTGAGTGATTTCCGTTTTGATCGGTTACACGATATAGATATATTCCGGCCGACCATCCTGAAACTGATACAGACGAATTAAAGTCAGCATCCTTCAAAATCAATTTTCCTGCAGGCGAAAAAACTGTGAGTTTCAATTTTGCTTTTTCATCATGTGACTTTAGGAATAATTTATCTGAAACCGGATTCGGTCCGATTGAATAAGTTGAACGGTCTATTTCTGAAATTGCAGCATTAACATCACATGTCGGAATATTATTAAAGTTACTATCAAAGAAACTCTGTATTCTGTCGTCAGCGCGTTTCAATGCGGCAAGTGATGAATCGGGTCCGCCTGCACTTATTGCCCAAACAGCAGCTTTTGTAAAGTATTGTACTTGTCCCGGAAGCATTGTGAAATTTCCTGTATTCATCAGGAATCGTCTGTCTGACGGATTGTTAGGCGCTCCACTCGGAGTTGGTTCTTTTTCTGTCCAGTTGAATCCATAATTAATTCCTTTTGTTCCATAGAAATTCGGATCAGAATCTCCTGGAAACATGTATAAACAAGAATCTGTAGAGACAGGATCATAGCCGGTTCCGCCATATGTAACAGGCAAACCATTCTTCCAAATCATATTCATGTAGTTATAATAATCAGACGTGGTTGATGGATTACCTGTTAAACTAGCATCATTGTTATAATAAAGAAATCCTGTCATTACAATGGTTTCATCCTGTTCATCAATCAATGAATCGTGATCATTATCCAGACCATCCAATTGATCGGCAAGTGGTCCGCCAAGTAAATCTATTCCGACTGCGGGAATAACAGTTCCATAACCAGTAACACCTTCGTCAAGATTATCTCCATTATAAGCATAGCCCAGGTTTCTGCCGACATCACAACCTACGTAATCATCAAAAGAATATCCCAGGTCGACATCCGTCCAGTTTCCGATAAAAGTATTATAAATAGAATTTGGACTTCGGTTGATTATTTTAAAAGAATAGAAGGTGGTGTTCTGAAGATCCGAATCATTTGTACAGAATGCATAAGCCTGAGCCTGTATTTCAAGTCCCAAGGCACTCCCACCTGTTTCCATATGCACATTTCCAATATCATTAAAAACCCACCAGATAGTCTGATCACCGTTCAGCCGATCATACATATTATTGGACTGTACACCAAATTCATATTTTGGATAATCACCGTCGTTGATATCATAAACTCCATCGCCTGAACGGTCGTAAAATGGAGCAAGCAGATTTACTTCACCAAATGAGCCATCGCCATTTCCGGGCCAATTTGTAATTGCCGGAGTCGGACTTCCTCCGTTTATAAAATCTGAAACCTCCTGTCTTGTTATTTTCCAATGCTGGTCATAATGCAGACAGCGCGCTGCAGAAATATTAAATGCAGATGTATCAATCGCTCCGGGCCAGAAATCGGATCCGCTTTGGCGATAGGTCTGGGCGGATAATTTTAAATTTCCACCAATATCTTTTCCGCCAAACCATAAAGCACCTGCAAATAATGAATTTTTTCCGGAACCTTTAGGCACTTCATATTTTGCGGTTCCCGATAGATCCCACCACATATCGCCATTCATCAGAATTTTTGCGCGTACATTTCCTATATCAAGGTCAGTTGATGAGGTGGCCGGACTGCAATTAGATTGTGAATAGGAGTTTAAACTAATTAGAACTGAAATTAAAATAGTAACGTAGGTTTTCATGGTATATATATTTTAAAGGGTTTAATTTACTAAAAGTATTAATGCAGAATGCAACTACTATGACTTAGGAAGCACAGTAAAAATTTCTCCAGAACCTTATTTCATTAACTCCTTTGCATTTTCCATTGCAACTGCTGTTGGTTTATCTCCGCTTAACATTTTCGCCAATTCAACTATTCGTTCGTCCCTGGTGAGCTTTCTGACTTTTGTATAAGTTTTCTTGCCGGACACTTCTTTGTAAACGAAGAAATGATCTTCTCCCCTGCCGGCTATTTGAGGCAGGTGTGTGATTGCGATTAATTGACGGTTTTTGGACAGATCAAGCATTACCTTACCAATCTTAAATCCGGTTTCGCCGCTTACTCCCGTGTCAATTTCATCGAATACGATTGTAGGCATGTCTAATAGCTTAGCCACACTTGATTTTATGCAGAGCATTAATCGGCTGAGT
>CAZAON010000207.1:0-10472 GCA_964486655.1 uncultured Flavobacteriales bacterium | reverse complement strand
CAACTGTCGAATACCATTAATCCGGGTGCGGGATTTACAATCGCCAGTCGTTCAGCTGTGCACATCACAGGCATCAGGAATCCTTGTGTTGTTGAAGACACATGAAGTACGGCGGAAGGATGCGGAATGCTCGTTCCGATTCCGATGCTTACACCATTGTCATACATCATTGAGTTGCTGATAGAATTTGAGTCAGGTGTGAATTTCGGAATGAAGTTTACGTTACCGGAACCCTGAACACCACCGTTTCCGGCATATATTGCATAAGGCACGCTCAGCAATTGCTGTGTTCCCATATCAACATAAGATGAACCACCCGATATATCCATTTCTACTTGTAAGAATTTATTTCCTTCATTCCAGTTGATCGATGTAAAAGTTCCGATAACTACAGTTCCCTGTCCGACGCTAACCGATAGCAATCCAAAAGAATTTGTCGTAACACTCATCGTCTCCTGGTAAACAATGGTACCGGTTGCTGTTACATCATGTAAAGAAAAGCGGAGGGAAATGTTTTGGTTTATGATCAGATCACCGTTCAAATTCCGGGCAATAGCCTGGTAAGGAATTGCCTGAGGTATCTGGGCATTTGTAATTTTTGTTTCACTAACGTAAGCAAGAATGCTTATCATAATAATAAACCATGTTTTCATGTTATGTGTTTTTTGAAATGAATATTGTGTGTGTTTGATTTCAAAATAAAATAGTGAACGCTGACAATACTATCCCGAAAAAGTTTCCGGACAAATTCGATTCACAGGCGTTCATACAAATTAAAATCGCCTCCCGCTATTATTTAAGCAAGAGGCGATTCGATGAATTTCTCAGATTACCAGATGTATAAAACAATAACAGGCTGATTACATATAGTTTTTTGCTTTCTTCTTAGGTTGTTTATTTGTGTGTGTAAAGTAAAAATAAGAAAAATTGTTTTCTTCAGATAAGGATTTCGCCGGGAAAGCGTGAATTTCATGGAAAGTTTGAAATTTATTTGAAAAGCGGGATTTTGAAATGTTAAAAATCAATTTCAGGAATCTATATAAACCCTTTCTTTAATATTAAACTTTTCTTTAGATCATTTTGAAAATGTATTTGATGCGGCTCTGCAAAAAGGGCGAGTCCGACTATGTTATTAGTACCGGGCAGGCGAGGCAGACGGGAATATCACATGGAGCAAAAAAACGGAGGAATCTCGATTGCTATTTGGACCGCCTTAGCATCAAACGATGTAGAATATTTTAAATAGCGGGAAAGAAGTACAACGCAGCGGACAATTTTGTGTCTTGCAGCCCGGATCAGCGAAAATCTGCGAACAATGATAGAGAATATATGGACTCTACAAATACTTTCTCCAATTCAAAAGAGTTAATTATTCCGAAATCTGCGTTAATCAGCGCGAAAAAATTTCCCAATGAATAGAATGTTCAGTCTAATCAAACATTAAGTACAGTGTGCGGCTGAATGCCCCATCGCACAGGCTTACGCTCATTGGACATTCCGCCGAGCGGGGGGTAGCATGAATGATGAAAATCTGATATATCAGAATATGCCGGGTATAATACCGCAAAATGATAAAAGTAAATCAGATAATTCTTAAAGTACTCTATGTGGAGGAACTCCCTATCGCACAGGCCCTCACTCAAAAATTCCGCCGTGAGGGATTATAATATCATTGTATGTATCCTCTAACAACTTCATTAATTATATTTGTTGCACTTAAAATTTCAAAACAATGGAAAAAGGAATACTTGCTTTGCTTTGCATTTCAATTTTTATTTCGTGTGGTACAGAATATATCTCATTAAAGGGAAACTATGATTTTCCACCCTATGTTATCGAAAGTGAGAGACCTTACGATGAAGTTTGGACAACCCTGATTGATTCGATTGCTGTTTTGGGGTTTAGTAGTTCTACTATAGATAAAGAGAGTGGTATAATTCTTTTCAATGAATCTTTATTTAATGGCACATTTTCAAGAGAAGATGATAATGGGAAATTAGTTAACGATAAAAAATATATTACTGTTAGTCGGATAAAGGTCTTGGGTGAGCAAATTAAACCGAATAGAATTACTGCGGAGTAGAATATACGAGTTAAGCCAGGCAAGACAATCGGTAAGACTTCAATCAATGTCAATCTGAATTGGATAGATGCCAGATATATTGGCGAAAAGGGGGAAATTTTATTTTTTGATGCAAAGTCTACAGGTAAATTTGAAGAAAGAATAGCAAATATGATTAAGTAATAGAACTCGTTATACTTTGCTTCGAATAATCTTGAACCCCCATTCGCCCTCAATGCCCGTTCAGCGATTTCTTTGAGTGCAAGCAGGTGTGATGGTGGATTCCGCCTTAGGGATGCCTCTCGTTTTCTCATGGATTAGTAGCGCCTAATTCTACCGAGCGGCAATTCGTAAAGGGGAATAATGACATTTCGTCGTGAAAGTGGAAGTTTAATAATTTTGTGGAACAATGGTGCTTAATTCAAACACGATGAGCAATTTCGGGTGGATAAATATCACACAGCGCAAAAACAACGGACGAATGTCCGTCGAAGCATCAAACGGAGCGGCTTATTTGAAATGAGAGGAAGGAAGTACGGCGCAGCGGGTTGGTATAAAATCATAATTTCATCCTATTTACATTACAAATCGTTATTTGTACTTTTATAGGTTAGGTCTTCAAATTTAATTTCATAAGAAATAATTACTCCCTATTATTATGCATATTCATCCAATACCATCCTTGAATCATAAATCAAGCTGATGAAAACAGTTATTCACCCTCGAAATAGGCAGCTATGCATAATATTGCAGCTGTGATATCTAAATAAAGAGGAATTTTAGATTGGCTAGTAAAAATTAAAAGATACAAATTTATTTATGAAAAAATATATACCACTTTACTTCTTGCTTCTATTAATAGATGCGGAGAGATTACAGGCCCAATGGGTACAAATACCGGACGCAAATTTCAGGAATGCCATCGCAACATTAGTTCCTTCTGCAATATCCGGAACAATGATGGATACATCGAACGTACAGATTACTTCGATGACTTTTTTAAATGTGTCACAATTGCAAATTTCTGATCTGACCGGGGTTCAGTATTTTGATAGTCTGAGCGTTTTGAAGTGTATAATGAATTCCCTGCAATGGCTACCATCGTTGCCTGCTTTTCTGGATACACTGGATGCATATAGTAATCAACTGGATTCTCTCCCGCCTTTACCCAATTCGCTTCTATATCTGGATATCAGCAACAATCAGTTTAGCTCCCTTTCCACATTACCACCCGTGTTAAAAAAATTGACAGCACCCGGTAATTTTCTTGCATCCCTTCCGGTTCTTCCAAACACGCTTCAGATTTTAGACGTAGATGAAAATCAGCTTACGGCATTACCTGGCTTACCTAATGGTTTATATCAATGTTACGTAAAGCACAACAGACTTACTTCATTACCTTTTATTCCTTCCACCGTTTGGAGACTGGATTGCGGCTACAATCAATTGACGTCACTTCCCACACTACAAGTTGGGCTGCAACAATTATTCTGCGATTCGAATTTGTTAACAATACTTCCTGCATTACCATCTTCACTAAACGGACTATCCTGTTCCATGAATCAACTAACATCATTACCTGCAATGCCATTAGTAATTTCAACGATTGATTGCAGTTATAACCAGATAACTGCATTACCATCTTTTGCAAATCATGGAAGTGTTAATTTGTTAGATTGTAGTTACAATCAACTTACAACATTGCCCTCGTTTCCGGTAACTGCGATGTTTACCCGTCTATATTGTCAGGGTAATCAATTGACTTCTCTTCCAACTTTAAATTACAGTCTGCAAAGGATTAATTGCAGCAATAATTATCTTACTTCACTTCCAGCATTGCCTGCAAAATTGATATACCTGGCTGATAGCGCAAATAATATTCCATGTCTTCCCTTACTTCCCGATTCTCTGGAATATCTTTGGGCTTCAAATACCGGTGCAACCTGTCTTCCTAATATTCCTCTAAATCTAATTTCTACCGATTTACCAGTTACGGTTTGTACGCCCGGCCAGTGCAATATTTATCCGGTCATTTCAGGGGCACTTTTCAGAGACGACAATTTAAATAATATTCAGGATTCTTTGGAGATAGGAAATCGTAATTTTAAAATTGTTATTCAGCCCGGGAACTATATTTTTCCCGCAAATAATCTCGGCAAATATTTACATGCTGTTCCATCTGGTTTCGCATATACTATAGATGTACTTCCTGTAGACTATTACAGTCAATCGCCGGCCCAACATACCACTCCTGTTCTGAACTATTCAATGGCAGATTCATTAAATGATTTTGCCATGCAACCTATTGGTACAGTTCATGATTTAAGCGTGACTCTCACTCCCAGAAATAGTGCTGTAAGGGGTTTTTCAGTAATATATACTATCACCGTGAGGAATAACGGAAATGTTCAGGATACTGCTATACTTAAATGTTATCCCGATCTTTTGCAATCTTTTTCTTCCGCTACTCCACAACCATTTTATGTAAACTCCGACTCAATAGAATGGAATAATATCATTCTTCTTCCGGGTGAATCATTCAATGCAGATTTAGTATTTTCTATAGGCAATACATTATCACTTGGAACAATTTTAAATTTAAGTGCAACTGCCGTGACGATGTCAACTGACTCAACACCGATAGACAACATTGACAGTCTTCAGCAAGTTGTAGTTGGCTCTTATGATCCAAACACAAAATCCGTATCACCGGAGGGTGATTTAACTCCGGCTCAGATTGCTTCAGGTCAATGGCTTGATTATACGATATGCTTTCAAAATACCGGGACTTCGCCGGCAGTCAATGTTGAATTAATTGATACTTTAAGTAATAATATTATTCTATCCTCATTTGAATTACTTTCTTCCAGTCATTCAAATACCTGGACTATTAGTAACAATGTTTTGAATTTCCAATTTCCTAATATAAATCTGGCTGACAGTTCAAGTGATGAGCCTGGCAGTCATGGCTTTGTCCGTTTTCGGGTTTTGGCTAACTCAAACCTGATTTCAGGAGCAACCATTTCAAATACCGCTTATATTTATTTTGATTTTAATACAGCAATTATTACAAACACAGTTACAACGACAGTGCAAACTCCAACCGAAATTGAAACTTCAGAAGACAATCCAGATGAATTACTAGTTTATTATACAAATTCCAATTTCTTGTCATTCCGTAGCAAGATACCATGTGTGAGTTTTGTTGTTTTTGATTTGACCGGTAAATTAATTGAATATAATAAAGTAAATTCGCTAAATTGGAATTATAATATTTCAGATTTGAAAGCCGGAGTATATTTGATTTCGTTTTATTTCAATAATGAAGAAAGAATTGTTCGTCCTTTTGTCAGGGTAACGGATTGATGACAGATTTTGAATATTGGCGATACAATGAGAGAATTGTTCTTGCAGAATAATTCCCGGACCGTAATAACTATATTTTTCCCGAATCGAAGGAATCCGAAAATCCCATCGTCTAATTTGATATTACAGTGAATATAACCTGTAATTTCATAAAATTCATTCAGCATTGAACCCGTATAACCCTATGAAAAAACCACTCCTTTTCCTCTCATTACTCATTGTCAATTTCGCCCCGGCGCAGACATTCAATCCTTTATACATTCCTGATACTCTTTCCGGAACAACATTCAATCTTAGTCTTGAAGAGGGAACCATGAACTGGTCTGGAACTGCTGTCAATACCGCAGGGGTAAATCCTACTTCTGCTGCAAGCACGTTCTGGGGACCAACACTTATTTTTCAGAAGGGTGATACTGTTCATATGAACGTAACGAATAACCTGATGGACACCACGACTGTACACTGGCATGGAATGCATCTCCCTGCTATAATGGATGGAGGTCCGCATCAGCCGATTCCTCCCATGACTACATGGAGTCCATACTGGAAAGTGGACAATCTCGCAGCAACTTATTGGTATCACCCTCATCTTCATATGATGGCACAGGAACAATTGCTGCAAGGTCTGGGCGGAATGATTATCGTGCGTGATTCTGTCGAGAGTGCTGTTTCATTACCAAGAACGTATGGCATTGATGATATTCCGTTAGCATTATCCGACCGTGCATTTGTCAATGGCCAGATTTCAATCGAGCCTTATGGTGATTCGATGATGGTGAATGGTGTTATGCGTGCAGAGTGGACGGCTCCTGCACAGGTAATCCGCTTTCGCATTCTGAACGGTGGTACTGAGCGCTCATATAACATTGGCTTCAGTGACGGATCGACGTTTTATGTAATTGCTTCGGACGGCGGACTGCTCAATGCGCCGGTTCCTGTTACCCGATACTTGCTTTCTTCGGGAGAACGAATTGAAATCCTGGCCGACTTCACAGGTAAGCAAGGCCAATCATTATTTATGAAGGCATTCAATTCCACACTTCCTCAAAACATTCCGGGTGGCGACTTGTTTCCGAACGGTCCATTCGCAAATTACCTGGCACGAACTGATTTTAATATGCTTCATATTAACATAACAACGCCTACTGCAAATCCGGTAACTACAATTCCACCGGCATTGACAACGGTAAATGTTCTTAGCACGACCAATGTTAACCTTACGCGCAACCTCACAATTTCCGATACTAATATTGTTGGTAATGCAGGTGTTTCATTCCTGATCAATCATCGCCTGTTTGACGAAAACTTTATCGACTACCATGTTCCGCTTAATAACACAGAGATCTGGGAGATTGCAAATAGCGGAAACTTCAGTCATCCCTTCCACATTCATGATGTTGAATTTAATGTACTGTCACGAAATGGCGCCGGCCCACCTGATGCAGAAAAGGGATGGAAGGATGTTGTGCTTGTAAAAGCGAATGAAACGGTTCAGTTTATTACACGCTTCGATGATTTTGCCGATACCCTGCATCCATATATGTTCCATTGTCATATTGCATTGCATGAAGACGAAGGCATGATGGGTCAGTTTGTCGTTTCAAATGTCACAACGGGAATACAGAGCCTGATCAGTAACGAGCGGATAAATGTATATCCGAATCCGTCAAATGGAACACTGTATGTTAATGTAAGTGATGAAAACAAAATGGATCGTTTGGTCATTTACAATTCGCTCGGTAAAATGATGCAAATCCAAAGCAACATCTCAGGAATCACTTCAATAGATGCTTCTCAATTTCCTGCCGGTATTTACTCGCTTAACATTTTCTCTTCATCATGCGAAAAATGGACAGGAACGTTTATCAGAGAATATTAATAATGGTTTTCACGAAAGGAAACTATCCCATTCTGATTTTAGAATCTATCGCAACAATCCGATTTTAACTGCTTCATCATTCACCATAACAAAATAAACAGACTCTGCGAAATCAGTTGTATTAACAATAAGATTATTTGAGGATGCAATTGTATTAAAAACTATTCTGCCTGATAAATCAATTATTCGAACAGGTGAATTTGTCTTTATCCCGGAAATAATAATTGAATTCCCCGATGATGCAGTCATAACTGAAAAAACTTTATTATCTATTTCATTAATACTTGTTGTGCCGTCATCATATTTCCAGAGGTCTGACCAGGAATCAGAGTAATTCGGAGTATGACGATAAGAACCACCACCGACAAACAGGTTATTACCGGTACTGAATGCATATGCTCCATGCCTGCAACCAAATGGAGAAGATACAAGTGTCCATGCATCAGTCGTTACATCATATGAAAAAACCTGGCAGCCTAAATTTCCCTGGTACCCGTCTGAACCGAGTCCTATATAACCTTTTCCTTTATATTCAGCACTAAATGCATACGCTCCTTCATCAAGAGGAAAACTTGCTTTATTCGTCCATTGATCGGTAGAAGGATCGTACATCCAAAAATCATTTACAGCATCCGAGCCGTCAAGTCCGCCACCGACATAACCAAAACTATCAATACCGAATGCAATCATGTATTCTGTTCCCAGTCCCGGATAAAGACTATGCTGTGTCCATTGATCATTTATAAAATCATATTCGTAGAGATGTTTGTCGAAAATACTGGTGGTATCGCTACCTATACCGATAAAATATCTACCCCCCGCAGTAAAGCATATTCCTGCTCCTGCAGGTGGCTGTGTTGCCGGGAGAAATGTATAGGTTGAAAAGTCAAATATCATGAAAACATTATTCATGAAAATTCCCGCTTTGTTCCCTGACTTCCATAACCACCTTAAAGAATTTGAACCGAAAACCCAACTATCAGTATTGTAATTGTACTTAGATGAGTTTATATATACAGTATCTCCCGAAACAACGGATGTGCCGTATAAAGAACCGATCGCGGGGTGTGAATTGAATAACTGCAGCCAACTATCTGTAAGTTCATCATATTGGTATACCGAACTATTTCCTTCTATGATATAACCCCGGTTTGAAAAACCAATTGCTGTTAGTGAAGCCTGGGAAGGAGAATTCGCTTTCATTGTCCAGGAAGTAGTCGCTGGATCATACTGATAAAAATCATTTCCGGTTGCTGCATAGCCGAATGAATCGGTGGCAAATGAAAAAGTTATTCCGGCTCCCGGAAAAACTCCGGCTGTGATCCAGCTGTCATTTACCGGATCATATTTATAAACTGTGTCTAAAAAATTATTCAAAGAATCCCTCCCTCCAAACAAATAACCGAATGATCCTATTCCAAAACCATGTGCATCTTCAACTTGTGAAAATGGAGGATCATTTTTCTGAATCCAAATATTAGTTAACGGATCATACATCCATAAATCAGAATAATAAATTCCGTTATAATTACCGTTTCCGAAATATAATTTTTTCTCAACTGTAAAATGAAAAGCATTTGTTCTAAATGTACCGGGAAAGCTGCTCATCTGTGTCCAAACACCGGTAACAGGATCGAATTGCCAATTGTCGGTAAAATTATGTCCACCACCATTGTCATCAGAACCGAATAAAACATATCCGTTTACACTGTCGCTAAAGGCAATTGCATCGTATCTTGGATCACCGGGAAAATAACTACTGCCTGACCACCGATTATTCGAGCAGGTAAATAATGAAAAATCGGAGCATTCAAGATTCGATAAACCAAGATCAATGCCCCCTGTTCCAAAATAAAAATTGTTACCAATTGCAAAGCAAACGGAATGGTCCCGTCCGCGAGGTATTCCTGAAAATGGTTGCGTTTGGCCGATTGCATTTAATTCAACCCAACTCTGGCCAAATATCATGGATGATTGGAAAATAATTAATAGTATAAAATAATATTTTTTCATCTTAGAATGGTTTCGACTAAAGTACTAATTAAATTATGAAAAAAAATTTGAATTCGAATTTCATTCTCCACCGGAAAACAATTCCCGGGTGGGTAAGATGAAAGTATGATTTTTGACCCCTACCGATTTCTTTTCTATTTCTTTTGTAAGTTAGAAGCAATTATTTATAGGAATAATCTATAAGCTGTAGTAATTGTTTTTTTAAAAGTATGTCTTAACAGCAAACTCAAACTGATCAACAAAGATTTTCTTAATCGCTGTAATATTATTTTGCTCATAAAATATTAGTATTGATTTTTTATAGTCGAGACTACTGACAGTTCTGAATGATAGTGGACAGTAATTATTGTTAATTAGAATTGCATATTCCGGAAACAACAATTAGATTTTCTGAAGCTAGTTTTTGCAGTATTCTCTTTACTGTTGCATACCCAATTATTTCAGTCAATCCTTCGTGAATTTCTTTAGATTAAATGGAAGGGTTGTCTTTTATGATCTCAAGAGTGAGTCTTTTCTGGTATCGAGCGAATTTCACATTTTTCTTATTTATGGCACAAAATTGAATTAAAGTGAGCTTGAAAACTGAAAAAAATTGAGGGGCACACAAATGATTCCTCAGTGCCGGGTCGACAATTAATAATTCTATAATGCGTAGAACTTCTAAGAATATAATACACTAGACGCTCATTCAGGTTTGATTATTCTTTTCGTTTGTATTTTCCCTTTGCTTATCAGAGAAATAAAATAAGTTCCAGGAATAAATTGAGATGTGAATATTTTAAATTCATTTTCTTCATGTCTCTCATGGAGCAACCGCTGACCATAAATATTTGAGATTACCAGTTCAGTATTTTTAACAGCTGTTTTTATCCTTAATTCATCGGTAAAAGGAACCGGCCATGCGTCGAAATATTCATCATTCAACTCGGAAATCGAGCTTGAAGTGGTAACAGTATTAAGAGTTGTATTCGTAACTATAGGCGGATTGAAATCAAAATATATATATGCAGTGTTTGAGATTATCGTACCTGTCAAAACACCTGCATTCATCTTAACACGGTATTGGAAATAACCATGACTGAGCGGCTCATTACTAAAACTATCCGGTAAATTAATATTTGCAAAAATCAGCTTCAAAATATTATTATCAAG
>CAZAON010000206.1:0-8804 GCA_964486655.1 uncultured Flavobacteriales bacterium | reverse complement strand
GAAACAGACAATTCAAGTATCCTCTTGTCATTAAATCTGAAAGTCAGATCCGCTGAAATAAAAAACAACAAACGATTGACAGAACTTCAGGCAGAATTAGCTTACCTGAAATATTTAGATTCAGTATGGGAGAAAAGATCTGACAGGTTTTACTTTTCAAATATCTGGATACTGAGCGATAAAAAAATCAGGCACACACTTTCCTTAAATTTTACCTCTCAAATTTCCGATACCTGGATTGAAAAAAGTAACGGCATTTTAACAGAACGAAAATGGAAATCCGGTCCGCTTTTACCAGCCTATATTATTGCGGGATATGGAATTATATACAAACCATTTCCGAAAAATTACATTAACTTTTCCCTTCCTGCATTTAAATCGGGCAGCATTCCTGCCTCTTACCAATACGGAGATGACATAAGCATCGTAGGCCGTAAAGACAGGTATATCATTTATAAAGAATTCGGACTTAATCTTCAGATGAATCTCGATAAAAAAATCGCAAAAGGAATATTCTTTCAAAATTTCACAACGCTTTTTCTAAAAAGGAAATTAAAAACAACTGCCAATCTGGAAATGATCAATACACTTTCATTCCTTCCCTTCAGAACCATTAATATTCGCTTCGAAAATAAAATTCTCTATGATGAAATGATTAGCCTGAGATTACAATGGAAATATGATCTTCTTTTTGGAGTTAATCTGGAATATTGATAAATCGGTTGATAAAATACGGGGATTTGTGGAATAGTGTTCTTAATTACGTGCACCTTTGAGACTAGGTTTATGTACTGGGATTTTTGAGAAAATAGGATTATGTACTGAGATTTATGGGATTTGGGGATTATGGGATTGGATTTGTGGGACTTTAACAAATTGAATACAGAGAAGTTCATTTGTTTAATTTTAATACCTATCAAAACTATTATCGAAATTTACTTTACTAAACTATCAAATCAATTTAATCCCATAAATCCAATCCCATAATCCTATTTTCTCAAAAATCCCAGTACATAATCCCAATATCAAATTAATCCCAGTACATAATCCCACTATCAAATAAATCCCCGTGCTGAAACGCCTCTTCGAAAGTCAATCCTCGTTTCTCTCCTTCCGTTACATAGATTTTCGTCGCTTTATATTTTCCAAGTTCATGCTCACGCTTGCATTGCAGATACAATTTGTTGTATTGAGCTGGCAGGTTTTTCAATTAACGCATGATTACCTGTCGCTGGGATTACTGGGACTTGCGGAAGCGATACCGGCAGTCGGACTTGCATTATATGGCGGCTATGTGGCAGACAGAAACGACAGGAGAAAAATTATTCTCATTGTAATGGCTTTGCAATTATTGAGTTCGATGGCATTAATGATTATCAGTCTGCATTACGATAAGCATCCTGAATTAAAGTCAGCTTTTCCGTTCTATGTAATAATGTTTATGGTTGGATTGCTGCGCGGATTTTACAGTCCGGCTCAGCTGCCGCTGATGACTCAGGTCGTTCCCCGCGAAGCATATGCAAATTCATCAGCATGGAATTCTACTTTCTGGCATATTGCTGTAGTAGTAGGTTCTTCGGGTGGTGGTTTATTGTTGGGTTTCTTTGGGAAGTTTCTCACCTACTCGATTGTAATTACATTTTTGCTGACCGGACTTATTCAAATGTTCAGAGTTTCACCGCAGCCGCTTCAGAAAGTTTTGCGTGAAGAGGGAATGTTTGTGAGCATCAGGCAGGGACTTCGGTTTGTTTTCAGCAATCAGGTTATATTTGGTGCAATGCTGTTGGATCTGATTGCCGTGCTTTTCGGAGGAGCAGTTGCACTGTTGCCGGTTTTTGCGAGTGATGTTCTGAATGTCGGCGAACAGGGGTATGGATTTCTAAGGGCTGCTCCTTTTCTGGGTTCTGTCGCGATGGCCTTGTACATGACAAAACATCCGCCGCTTAAAAACAGCGGAAAGAAACTGATGTTTAGTGTAGCGGCATTTTCAGTATGCATGATTTTTTTCGCACTAAGTACAAACTTTTACTTATCGATGTTCATACTTGCATTAAGCGGAGCGTTTGATAATGTTAGTGTGATCATTCGTTCAACAATTTTGCAACTTTTCACTCCCGATGAGATGCGTGGACGTGTTTCATCGGTGAGTACAATGTTCATCAGTTCTTCCAATGAGATCGGAGCATTTGAATCGGGCTTCGCAGCAAAAGTTCTGGGACTGATCCCATCAGTTATCATCGGAGGCGGAATTGCCCTGGCTTCTGTAGGCGTTACTGCAGCGGCTATGCCAAAACTGCGGAAACTGAGTCTGGAAAGGGGTTAGCAGGGGACGGACCTGAGGGGGAGGTTTTAATATTCCAGGATTCCATTGTTTCAGGATTCAATTGTTTCAGGATTCCATTGTTCCAAGATTCCAAAATTCCATTATTCCAAAATTCCAGATTCCAGATTCCAGGATTCCGGGTTATGATACTTCGCCAACATTTTGCAGGCACAACCCGGAATATTAGAATCCTGGAATTCTGGAATAATATACCTGCATGCACTCTGCGGCCTGCATGCTTTTGTCACCAAATTGTAAGTCTTGCCAATACATGCAATTCAGCCGGATCTAAATCGTTAACTTTAGATAAAGAGTTTGTGTTCATGTTTTCGTGTGGTAGAGCCGTGGCTGAGAGGTCACGGTTCTTTTTTTATAGCTAACAAATCAAGACTAAACACTAAATTCGCAGCAAATCCACATTATGCAAAACATTTCCCTTGGAATCGGTTCAAGAGTTCGTCACCCGCAGTTTGGTGAAGGTGTTGTTATTCAGATCAGGCCGGAAGATTACCTGGTTACATTCATGCAGCACGGACTGCGCGAAATTGAGAGAACATATGATCAGTTCGAAATCATCGATGCAAACGATGCAGACAATGATCTGGTAAGTTTAGCCGACATTGAAGTGCTTTTGGTAAACACGCTTCGTAAATATTCCGATATACAGGAACGTGTTGAAATCGGCAATAAATGGACCGGTGGCACGCTTACATTAAAGCCCGGAGACTCATCACTTAAATCGAAAGAAGTTCCGATCGATGTATTCTTCAATAAGATCGTAATGCTTCGCGACCGGCTTCGTGTATTGGAACAGCGTATCAACAGCCATGAAAAACTGACGGAAGAAGATAAAGTGAACATGCAGCAATATATTACTCGTTGCTATGGATCGCTGACGACATTTAACGTGTTGTTTAAGTATTCGACGGATCAGTTTACGGGGGAAAAGTCGTGAGGGTTGCTGGTTCGGATGATTGCTGAAGAATTCGTTTCGGGTTGGGAGATGCTGGTTCGGAGGATTGCCGGGGAATTCGTTTCGGGTTTCGGGTTGGGGGATGCTGGTTCGGAGGATTGCCGCGGAATTCGTTTCGGGTTTCGGGTTGGGAGATGCTGGTTTGGATGATTGCCGGGGAATTCGTTTCGGGTTTTGGGTTTCGGGTTGGGGGATGCTGGTTCGGATGATTGCCGCGGATTACGTTTCGGGTTACGGGTTTTGGGTTTCGGGTTGTCGAAGAAACAGAATATGAATATTTCGAAAATGTATAAAATCCTGTACTAATTGACTTATCAAATTAATCTGAATTTAGTAAAAGAATTTTGGGCTTCTGTTATAGTGAAATCACTTAAATATTGTTATCAAAATAATTTATTTGTAGTTTAAAAATAGTTTGCCAACCCGAAACCCGTAACCCGAAACCCGCAACCCGCAACCCCACCCCGAAAAATGAACATCCTTTCAGTAGAGAATCTCAGTAAGTCGTTTGCCGATAAACCGCTTTTCCAGAATATAAATTTCGGTATTGCGAAAGGAGAAAAAATTGCGCTCATTGCGAGGAATGGTACGGGCAAGACGAGTTTGCTGAGGATACTTGCAGGCAAAGACATAGCTGACAGCGGAATTGTCACTTATCGCAAGGGCGTTCGCATTGAATTTTTGGAACAGGAGCCTCCAATGGATCCATCGAAAACAGTTGCCGACGTGATCTTCGATGTTGAGAATCCGACCCTGAAACTTTTACGTGATTACGAAAGTGTTTTAGATAAAATAAATCAGTCACCCACCGACGAACTGAACAAGGAATTGCAACAGTTAGCATCAATAATAGACGATGCCGGTGCATGGGATTATGAAATACGCGTTCACCAGATTCTGACAAAGCTAAACATCCATCATCTCGATCAGCCTGTTAGGCAATTATCGGGCGGACAGAAGAAAAGAATTGCATTGGCGAAAGCGCTGATTGATCCGGCCGACCTGATTATGCTCGACGAGCCTACGAATCACCTCGACGTAGAAATGGTCGAATGGCTGGAAGAATTTTTGACACGATCCCAACTTGCTGTTTTACTGGTAACGCATGACAGGTATTTTCTCGATAACATTACGAACCGGATTATCGAACTCGATAATAACAAACTTTATCTTTACGAAGGGAACTACTCCTACTTCCTGGAAAAAAAGGCGGAGCGTGAATTCAATGAAGCGCGTGAGAAAGATAAGGCGAAAAACCTGATGAGAACGGAGCTGGAATGGATGAGGCGTATGCCGAAAGCACGCGGAACGAAATCGAAGGCCCGCATCGATGCTTTTTATGAGTTAAAAGAAAAAGCAGGCGGACGAAAGAAGCAGGAAGAATTGAGTCTCGATATTAAAATGAACCGCATAGGCGGAAAAGTAATCGAGATGAAGAAAGTATATAAAAGCTATGGTTCGCTGCCGATTGTAAAGGGCTTCGATTACACTTTCCGGACGGGAGAACGTACGGGCATAGTGGGAAAAAACGGTGCAGGAAAGACTACATTTCTTAACCTGATAACGGGAATCGAGCAGCCGGATTCGGGAAAGATCAATACGGGCGATACGATTGTATTCGGATATTATTCGCAGCAGGGATTAGTATTGAAAGAAGATAAACGGATCATAGAAATTGTGAAAGACTTTGCGGATGTGATTCAGTTAAGCGATGGCACGAAGGTTTCGGCATCGCAGTTTTTACAATTGTTTCAGTTCCCTCCCGAGCAGCAGTTCAACTATTATTCGAAATTGAGCGGAGGGGAAAAAAGAAGATTATACCTGTTAACGGTACTCATCAAGAATCCGAATTTTTTGATTCTGGATGAGCCGACGAATGATCTGGATCTTTTGACGCTGAGCATACTGGAAGACTTCCTGTTGCATTATAAAGGATGCTTGTTGCTGGTATCGCACGATCGTTATTTCATGGACAAACTTGTGGATCATCTTTTGATTTTCGAGGGCGACGGGAAAATAAGAGATTATAACGGCAGCTATTCGGAGTACAGGATGGATATGATGGAAGAAGAAAGAGCGCAGAAAGAAAAATCAGCGAAGCCGGTTGAAGTCAGGCCCGTTGAAACAAAATCGGAAAAGAAAAAGCTTTCCTACAAAGAGCGGCTGGAGTTTGAAAATCTGGAGAAAGAAATTGCGGAGCTGGAGAATGAGAAAAAACTGCTGACCGAAAAACTCAGTTCGGGAAACATTAATCATACAGAGGCGACAGAAATGTCTGTTCGCATGCAGAAGATCATTGATACCGTTGATGAAAAGTCGATGAGATGGCTTGAACTGGCGGAAGGCGGGAGTTGAAATTACATCTATTAAAGAACTGAATAATGAAAACAATCCTGCTTTTAATTTTCATTCATGCCTCTATTAGTTCTTCAGCACAATTCTTAGGTAAGACCTACAAAGAATCAATAGATATTCTATCAGGCACCCTACAATATCCGAAATACAATGTAAAAGAAGAGAAAGGTTCGCTTGTCATCTATATTGAAAAGAATAGAAAGGACTCATTATTGCAAAAAGCAATTTGCAAATTCGAAAATGATACCTGTGTAAAATTTATTCGTTTCTATAAAAATGAAAACCTGGAATTTCACCTGGAAATATTTAAAAACTATAAACCTTTAGGTCCAGACAAATGGCAGGATTTTGAAAATAAAAATATTTGTTGGTCAATTGTGAGACATAAAGATTCTTTTGAGCTTATTTTGAGTTACAGGTAATTTGACTTAGATTAAATTAATCAGAATGTAATATTATCTTTTCGCAAAGCCAAAAACCGCCATCCATATGTCGTATATTTAACATTTAAATTTAACATATGTATAAAGTAATAGCCTTACAGGTTTCGGATTCGATAGACATTAAAACATTTAAAACTTTCTTTACTGCGGAGTTGGTTTTCTCCGACTCCGATGAATTATTCTTTCGTTCCGACCCTGATAAGTTCATCTATGTCTTCAAATATGGTGTTGTTTGCTTTCTCAACTGTGATGATATTCGAATTACTGATTTCCTTAAACTGATCACACCGTATTGCAAAAATTTTTTCGAAAATAAAATTCGCGAAGAGTATCTGATACAGGATGGAGCGAAAGAGACGAGAATCGGAAATAATATGATTGAGCTTGTACAGTCCGATACTGAGACATCAAGGGTGATCATGTTAAATGTTGCTCAGTCGGTTGCACTGGATTTTTATTCTGACCAGACTTCCCTCCTGCTCGAGGAAACAAACCAATATACATACAGCCTGGAGAAGACGGGAAAGCTCAATATCTCCGGGAATAAATTAATGCGTTTTATTGGAAAGACGTTAAACCTTATGAACCGAATTACAGAGAATTTATACATTTTCGATTCTCCGCTGAGCACATGGGAAAATGAGGCACTCGATAAAATTGATATTGAATTAAAGAAGACGTTCGATTTACAGAGCCGCTATCGCAGCATTCACGAAGAACTGGAAATCATAAAAGAAAACCTTGAACTGTTTAAAGATATCATGCAACACAGTAAGAGTACTTCGCTTGAATGGATTATTATTATCCTGATTTTGGTTGAAGTTGTGAATCTTATTTTGAGTAAATTTTTTGATTAAAATCTTTAAATACGATGTTAAAAGTAATATCGTTGTAATTGCATGGTGCAAATCGGACGGAGCGATTAGCTGTAAGTCTGTCTACATTTATGACGATAAAAACAACTGCGTCGAACAAACGGCGGGAAATCCATTTGAATCAAATTCCTTAATAAATATGATGTAGTGGGTAATTAGGTGAAGTGGATCCAGTATAGGTGGGAATACGATGTAGGTTTTTGAGAGGGAGATTAAGTACTATTAATTGAAAAAAGGTATCTTTACGAATATGCTACGTAACTTTTGCTTATTGCTTTTAATAACTTCAATTTATCATTCTTCCGGTCAGGTTATTTCTATAAATTGTTATATTCAAAATCCAAGAATATTACCTGACACAACTGATTTAATACAAAACGGAAGTTTTGAAAATAGCAATTGTAATGTTGGAATCGATATTATTTGTCCTAACTCCGGAGGTTATTCTTGTGATATTGATAATTGGGTCTGTACCGGAGGTGGATATAATACGTATGCACGTACTGTAGACTCAACATTTTCATTTTTTCCTGATAATTCAAGGGCAGTTTATTTTGGTAATTACTATTGTGAAGTCTGTAACCCGCCTTTAACTCTTTGTCCCATCGATTCGGAGTGCATTGTATTGAATGTTTATCCCTCACACAATACATATAGTGGATATGGCGATAGTGTAGGTGTGCGGTTGGAACAAGAAATTGATTCTTTAATTATTGGGCATATCTATTTGCTTGAATTTTGGGCTGGTGGTGAAATGTTTACTTCACCTCCTACTATTTATCCTCCTGGAATTTTTGCAGTTGAAATTGACGATGAGCGTTTTTATCTGAGATGTGTACAAACTGAACCTGTTTCCGGTATTGGGAAAAGATATGTCATTGAATTTATCGCAACTAGCACCAATGAAACGATAAGGTTTATCAATTGGGGACACATTAATTCCGGTGGTGCTACTGAGCTTGTACTTGATGATGTCAGGTTGATTGATTCAAATTTGTTGAATGAAATTATCACAGTCGACAATGATAGAATTATTCTCTTTCCCAATCCATTCACTGGAAAAGTGACAATTAAATCTGATTATGAAATTCGTAAATTTGATGTAATTAATTGTATTGGAAAAGTTGTCTATTCCTCTACTCCATTCAATAATGTTATAGACTTTTATCGGGGTGATCTTGGTCCGGGGGTATATATTTGCAGGATTGTTCTAGATAATAACAAGGTGACAACCTATAGGCTTCTTATATATTAAGAGATTAGAGAAAAATAATTTAAGGCGGCCACGTTAGTTTCTTTTATATTTGCTTTCGTCATTTTAATCAATAAAATCGTTGTTAGATGTTTTTAAATAAATTATTGCTTCCTGTATTTATTTGCCTTTTATCTTTTCAGATATATGGTCAAAGCTGGACAAATTATAATGATACAAATGGCATGTTCAGTAACATGGCCCAATTAGTAATTAGTGATAAGTTCAATAATATTTGGGTAGGCATAGGGAATGGTTCTACAGGAAATGGACTAGATAAATTTGATGGTACATCTTGGACACATTTTGATAACACAAATAGCGGATTGCCTCAAAATAATATTCGCGGTCTCAAATCGGATACAATTGGGAATTTGTGGATAACATACTATGGTGGCGGAGGTCAAAATCAAGGATTAACTAAATACGACGGATCAACTTGGGGTAAGTGGCTGACTTTTTCAAACAGGTTAAAAATAGATTTTATATCTTAACCTTAACGAAAAAGTCTATGAAAAAGCCAAGATTCACAGAAGAACAGATCATTGCCGTTCTCAAAGAACAAGAGCAAGGAATGAAAGTG
>CAZAON010000205.1:0-18104 GCA_964486655.1 uncultured Flavobacteriales bacterium | reverse complement strand
TTGAAAAAATGAATATTGTAAACGTTGAAATTAACATAAACGCATAGTAGGGACGCATTGCAATGCGTCCCTACTATGCGTTTATGTTAATTTCAACGTTTACAATATTCATTTTTTCAATTTACAATTGCATTTGAATTTGTCGTTGTGTTTTGGTTTCCCCCAATTCATCGGATTGTATTTAATATATTTTTTTATTCTGTTATATTCTTCATCTGTTCGAATTACATGATCGTGATAACGACCTTGCCAGCAAAAAGGAATGTTTTGTTTATTAGCGAATCGTTTGACTGCAGCCTTGTACCCACGTATGACTGAGCCGACGTTTTTTGATTGTGCGCCAAATCGATCCTGCCAATTCCAGTTGAATTTATTATCTCCAATAGTCAATATTCCGTGAAAATGATTTGGCATTACAACATATTCTCCTAAAGAAAGATTCATGTCAGGTCTGATTGTAATTGAGTTTAACCATTCTTTATCGGCAATTTTTCCTAATTCGTTTGGATACATTTTCCCGTTTATAATCTCACCGAAAAATGTTTCATGTTCCTTGCAACAAATGGTAATGAAATATGATGCTGCAGAGCTGTAGTTCCAATTTGGATTTCGAGGTGATTTACGATTCATTGGTATAATATTTCCACAAAGGTCATATCGGATAGAACCATTTCAACCAATCAACCCATTTCCCATATTTCCTGCTGGTTTTTAAATTAGGACTTTTTGTATACAATATCCTGCTATTGTCTGATTTTCAGGCTTTTCAAATAGGTCAAAAGGCTTAGAATCATCAAAATCATTCGTATTTTTGACGTATATTGAATCGTTGAGCCTATGCAAAATTATTTAGTGGCTCTATTCAGTTTTTCAAAATCAATAAGATGAGTAAAACCGCCGTACAAGCAGCACCCAGCAAACCAGAAATATATCATCCGAAAAATAAAATTCGCATTGTAACCGCTGCATCATTATTTGATGGACATGATGCCGCGATCAATATCATGCGTCGCATTATTCAGGCAAGTGGCGCCGAGGTCATTCATCTGGGTCACGACAGAAGTGTTCAGGAAGTCGTTGATTGCGCGATTCAGGAAGATGTGCAGGCGATTGCCATGACCAGTTATCAGGGCGGGCATATGGAATACTTCCGTTATATGCATGACCTTTTGAAAGAACGCGGTTGCGGACATATTCGGATTTTCGGCGGTGGTGGCGGTGTTATCCTTCCGACCGAGATAAAAGAATTGATGGATTACGGCATTGCACGTATTTATTCTCCCGACGATGGCCGTGCGCTCGGACTCCAGGGAATGATTAACGACATGCTCATGAAATGTGATTTCGCCTCAGGCGCAAATCTTAACGGTGAGGTCAACCAGATCACGAAAAAAAATCCGGTCGCCATTGCCAGACTCATTTCCTGTGCGGAGAATAATGAAAAAGAATTTGAAACCATTCGTGAGAAATTTGTATTACCACAAATCAAAAAGGATACTGTTGTTCCGGTACTTGGAATAACAGGAACCGGCGGATCAGGAAAGTCGTCGCTGGTTGACGAACTGGTCAGAAGATTCCTGATCGACTTTAAGGATAAGAATATCGCAATCGTTTCTGTTGATCCTTCGAAAAGAAAAACAGGCGGCGCATTGCTTGGAGATCGAATCCGGATGAATTCGATATTCAATCCGCGCGTATACATGCGTTCACTCGCAACCCGTCAATCGAATCTTGCTCTTTCAAAATATGTTCGCGATGCCATTGATGTCCTGAAGGCCGCACATTATGATCTGATCATTTTAGAAACATCAGGCATCGGGCAAAGTGATACGGAGATTACCGACCATTCGGACCTCTCGCTTTATGTAATGACACCCGAGTATGGAGCGGCTTCACAGCTGGAGAAAATCGATATGCTTGATTTCGCCGACATCATTGCTCTGAATAAATTTGATAAGCGCGGGGCATTGGACGCATTGCGTGACGTGAAAAAACAATTCAAGCGCAATCACCAGTTATGGGATATGGCCGATGAAAATGTACCTGTGTACGGGACCATCGCCTCTCAGTTCAATGATCCCGGAATGAACAGTCTGTATCGCGCGGTAATCGATAAGATCAATGAGAAATTTTCACTGAATTTAAAATCGTCCTATGAGATAACGGCTGAACAGTCAACAAAGATTTATATTATTCCGCCTGCACGAATCCGTTACCTCAGCGAGATTACAGATACCGTTCGTAATTACGGCAAGTGGGTCAATGATCAAAGTCGTATTGCACAAATATTATACAGTCTTAAAAATTCTGCCGGCGCTTTGTCAGGTTCTAAGATTGACGGAAAGGAATCACTTTCGCTTGCACTGGACAAATTGTATTCGGAATCGGAGGTTGAATTTGACGGAAAGAATAAAAAGCTATTGGAAGAATGGCCTTCGAAAATAAAAATGTATAAGGATGAGGTTTACACGTATAAGGTAAGAGGCAAGGATGTACATGTAAAAACACATACGGAATCACTCTCTCATCTGAATATTCCTCGTGTCTCCGTTCCGCGTTACGAAGCGTGGGGAGATATTCTCAAATGGGTCTTACAGGAAAACTTTCCGGGTGAATTTCCATTTACTGCGGGAGTGTATCCGTTCAAGAGAATGGAGGAGGATCCGACCAGGATGTTTGCGGGAGAGGGCGGACCGGAAAGAACAAACCGTCGTTTTCATTATGTGAGTAAGGGAATGCCGGCGAAGAGATTGTCCACGGCATTTGACTCTGTTACATTATACGGACAGGACCCGGATTATCGTCCGGATATCTATGGAAAAATCGGAAACAGCGGCGTATCAATTTGCTGTCTCGATGATGCGAAGAAATTGTACAGCGGATTTAATCTGGCCGATCCTAAAACTTCCGTTTCAATGACGATCAATGGTCCGGCTTCCATCATGACTGCATTTTTCATGAATGCTGCCATTGATCAGCAATGTGAAATTTATATTCATGAGAACGGATTGGAGAAGGAAGTCACTGATAAGATCAATGCGATTTATAAAAAGAAGGGAACGAAACGTCCGGCCTATCAGGGTCCGCTTCCTGAAGGAAACAACGGACTCGGATTGTTTTTACTGGGTGTGACCGGGGACCAGGTTTTACCGGCAGATGTATATAGCAAAATTAAGGAGCACACTGTTAATACAGTTCGTGGTACGGTTCAGGCCGATATATTGAAGGAAGATCAGGCACAGAATACCTGTATTTTCTCGACTGAGTTTTCTTTAAGACTCATGGGAGATGTGCAGCAATATTTCATAGACCATAAGGTTCGAAATTTTTATTCGGTTTCAATTTCCGGTTATCATATTGCGGAAGCGGGTGCAAATCCGATTACACAGCTGGCACTTACATTGTCGAACGGATTTACTTACGTCGAATATTATTTGTCGAGGGGAATGGACATAAATAAGTTCGCTCCCAATCTTAGTTTTTTCTTTAGTAACGGAATTGATCCGGAGTATGCTGTAATAGGAAGAGTTGCACGAAGAATTTGGGCAAAGGCAATGAAGCTGAAGTATAATGCGGATGAGCGTTCGCAAATGCTGAAGTATCACATTCAGACATCGGGTCGTTCGCTTCATGCGCAGGAAATAGACTTTAATGACATTCGCACAACGCTTCAGGCTTTGTATGCGATTTATGATAATTGCAATTCGTTACATACGAATGCTTATGACGAAGCGATTACCACTCCGACAGAAGAAAGTGTTCGTCGTGCAATGGCAATTCAGCTGATCATTAATCGCGAGCTTGGGTTGGCGAAGAATGAAAATCCCATCCAGGGTTCATTTATCATTGAAGAACTGACAGATCTTGTAGAAGAGGCCGTTCTGGCTGAATTCGACCGGATCACAGAGCGTGGAGGAGTATTAGGGGCAATGGAAACTATGTACCAGCGCGGTAAGATTCAGGAGGAAAGTCTGTATTATGAAACTAAAAAACACAATGGCGAATACCCGATCATTGGGGTAAATACATTCCTCTCTTCGAAAGGTTCTCCTACAATCGTTCCTGCCGAAGTAATACGAGCAACGACTGAAGAAAAGGAATACCAGATAAAGATGCTGAATGAACTGCATAATACCCATAATGATAAGAAAGATGATTTATTGAAGAAGTTGCAGTTAGCCGCAGTAAGAAATGATAATTTATTCGAGCAGTTAATGGAAGCCGGAAAGTATTGTTCGTTGGGTCAGATAACCAATGCCTTATTTGAAGTTGGCGGTCAGTACAGAAGGAACATGTAGTGCTAATTTACGATTGAAGGTATTAATTGAATATAGACCATTTTATATAGACAAAATCATTCTCAAAATATGTTAAACAGGATATTAGTAGTATTGTTTTTTTCTTTTATATCGCAGGAAATATTTTCTCAAACATATAGCGGACCTGAGAGTGTTGAATATGATTATGCGAATTCACGTTGGCTTATTGCCAATACCTCAAGTCATCAGGTGCTGGCAAGAGATATGTCGGGAGTATTAACCGTATTTACAACGCTTAGCGGATCGGGACCTTACGGGATTGAAATAGTCGGGGATACTCTGTATTGTTGTAACGGCGCAAGCATAAAAGGATTTTTGCTTTCAAATGCTTCGCAGGTATTTAATGTGAATCTCGGTGCAACTTTTTTAAACGGATTGACTCATGATAATTCGGGTAATTTAATTGCAACGGATTTTTCGGCAAAGGCAATTTACAAGGTTAATATTTCGACTCAGCAAGTGACTCCGATTGCGACATCCATGAATTCGACTCCGAACGGAATTATTTTCGATGCGGCAAACAATCGCTGTGTGTATGTTAACTGGGGATCAAATGCCCCTGTAAAAGCAATTGATTTATCTACGAATGCTTTGTCGACGTTAACGACGACGACTTTAGGAAGTTGTGATGGCATTGCACGGGACGGACAGGGAAATTATTATGTTTCATGCTGGAGCGGACAAAAGGTTGTTAAGTTTGACAGCAGTTTTTCCTCTCAACCTGTTGATGTTGTAACCGGTTTGAATAATCCGGCCGACATTTTCTACAATACCCAATCCGATACATTGGCAATACCGAATGCGGGAAACAATACTGTAACTTACTTTGGATTTGGTACAACCGGAATAGAAGAGAACGAATTAATTTTCAATTTGTATCCGACAATTTGCAGCAGATACCTGACTTTTATTTCGTCCGTAAAAATTGACTCCTTCAGGATTTTAGATTTGAATGGCCGTATGGTTTTAAACGAAGAATTAAACAGTGAATTTGTTCACAGAATTGATGTGGAGAATATCGTTCAGGGTGTTTATTATGTAATAGCTAAATCGGGCAGTCATACATTTGCTGGTAAATTTGTTAAAAATTCGGATTAATATTTTAACATTTCAGATTTTATAGTATAATTAAGAAATATTATTTTTAAAGAAAAAAATTATGATGAAACATGCGATTAGCTGGTTTGAGATTCCATCTACAGACCTTGAAAGAGCCACTAAGTTTTATGAAACTATTTTTGATTTAAAGCTTCAGCCAATTGATATTCCGAACATACGAATGAGATTATTCCCGATTGAAGATATGATGAACGTCGGAGGAGCCGTTGTTGACAGTAATGGATTTCATAAACCTTCAGCTACTGATGGTCCGTTGATTTATCTTAACGGTAATCCTGATGTTCAGGTAATTTTAGACAGGGTTGAAAAGGCCGGGGGAAAGATTTTGGTTCCGAAAACTGCTATATCGCCTGAGTATGGTTTTATGGGAGTTTTCATTGATACAGAGGGGAACAGAATTGGATTGCATTCTGTTTAATGATTTTCACAATTAATAGTAAAGCATGAAAGCTCTTCTCATTTTTGTTATTAGTGTTTCTATAATTAGTCTGGCCGCTTGTAATAAAGATGAAGATGAAAAGACAAGTCCGTTAAATCAAACAACTAATAACAACAGTAATTTACTTCAGTCGCATTACTGGAGAGTGCTATATGTTGCAGGAACCTATACCGACACCGGTTCCACGACAATTGATATTTATCAAACGCCTGATTCTTGCGAGGTCGATGATCAAACTACCTTTGAAGCAAACGGACTAATGTTAACTATACCGAATACTATAAATTGTGGTGCCGTAAATGATACAAATTACTGGTCATTTATGCAGAATCAGTCTAAAATTTTAGCAGTTTTTAGTGGGGACTCAATTTTATTCAATATTGAAGTTCTCACCGCCAACAGGCTTCGACTGGTAGGTCAACTTTCTACACCTGCTTTTACTTTGTCTGATACTACGGAATATGTTTATCCTTGATGTTTGAAATTAATTTCATTGGTCCGGTTTGAGTATTTGATATATTTATAGGTTTATTGCTCCTGTGATTTGTCCTGTTTTCCCCTTAGTTTTGCTATTGTAATAGGTATTATAAGTAAGTAATCTTGTATATCTAAAATCCTCAGCTATGAAAGGAAGAATTTTACTTGCAGTATTTATGTGTTTGATCGGACAGTCATTTGCCCAGGTTCAACCGCAATGGACCAGAACGATTAATAATTTACCAGACAGTGCTTATCTCTTTCCGGTGAAAGTTCTGAATGATTTGAATAACAATGTGATTGTACTTTCTAGTTATGCGCTTAATTCCGGTGCAGGAAATAAAATTGTATTAAGGAAGTATGACTACAATGGTGTTTTATTGTGGAATCTTGTTTACGACAATTCAGGCATCGGTTCGCCGCGGGGTTTTGACATGGTTATTGATTCGACCGGTAATACATACATCGCGGGAGGTTTTATGAACTCTCCGTATAAGCCATTAATTATGAAGGTTAATTCGGCCGGTACATTTTTGTGGATGCGTGATTCTACGGTTGCCCCGATAAACAGCAATTTCACCCAATTGTTTTTCAATAACGGCAGATTGTATGCAGGATCTGCAAGTGGTGTAGCGGTTTTTAGTGTAAATGGTTTGGAAAATTGGTCTTTGAATATTTCCGTTAGTGTGATGACAGTTGATCATTACGGACAGGCAATCATTTCCGGTTATAGTGGTTCCGATAATTTAATTCGTTATGATATTAATGGTAACTCTAATTTATCGGACAGTACTATTGTTGCAAGGCGAATTTGTGTTGACAGTCATAACAATATTTATTTACTGAACGATATGGGGAATTATTTCCTGGTCAAGTATGATTCGGCCGGAACATTTGCATGGCAAAAAGATTCGCTTCCACCGGCTCCTCCATTCGGAGATGGCGGATTCGAGGTGTTGACTGATGAATTTGACAATGTTATTCTCGCGGGAATAAACGATATGATTTACAAATATTCACCTGACGGAACACTGAAATGGATTCGCTCAATGAATGGAATGGATAGTTATATTATGTCTGCGAAAATGGTTTATAATTTGTTATTAATCGCAGGTACTACCGATGTCGGCGGACAGTATGATGTGAGGGTAGGATTGTTTAATTCATACGGATTTGAAAACTGGTCGGGTACTTATAATTCGAATTCACAGCAGGAATTTTCGGTTGATGCTGTCATGGATAATTCGGGGATCTATTTGCTCGAAGACAGTATCAGCAATTCTACGCTGATAAAATTTGAAACTCCGTTTTTCGGATCTGTACCTGTAGATTATTCCCTTGTTTGTGTTGATAGCGTATGGTATGATCCTGTGAATCCCCAATTGATTAATGTTACGGTTTTCAATGGTGACCTGATACATATGAATTATCCGAGCGTCATGATTATTTCTCCAAGCGGGGATACGATCAGCAACAAGTATAATCTTGTGAATTTTTTCGCACACCTGGGTAATGAACCTCAAACCTATACAGACACTATTTCTGTTCAGGGTATAACCGACTTTACGGGATATACTTTTGTTATGAGTGAAGGATTTGGAGTTTCATCTTCGGTCATTCAGTGGTGTTCGACCTTGTCGATTGACGAAAACGGATTAAACAAGTTTGTTATCTACCCGAATCCGTTTGCTGAACAGATTACGGTTAATACGGGTTCATCGGAAACGGTACGGATTGAGCTTTACGATGTTTTTGGAAAGCTGGTTTTGACCCAAAATCTAAGTTCCAATGACAGGACGATAGATCTTTCTGTACTGAGCCCGGGGACGTATGTAATGAAGGCCCAAAATTTCAAAAGTCAGGTCCTGCTAAAAGTAAAGTAGTATTAAATTCTGCGATTTTACTAAAAATAGGGACTGCCAATTATTGTATAATCATAACCGAAGGCTCAATCAAACAGGCCGGATGCTCAATCAGGCTATCCTCTGCCATGGAACAGGGGTATATTAGAGGTATAATTCACACACATCTTATAACTTCTAATTATTAATGTTATGAACGCTACTGCAAAACGAGAGAAAGATTCACAAAAGTTGATCAATTTCATCATCGCTCTCCTGACAAGTTTCGCAATTTTCGTGTTTATGAATCAACACAATTTGCCACAGTAAGCTTTTTCAATTGACTTAGTGGTTTTTTTGAACCACTAAGTCATTAAAAAGCTTACTTTTATTATCGAACTCTAATCTTAATATTATGACAAATAAAGATTTCTTCATCAACAGCTGGAAGCATGAAGTTGAAGCAACCGGAAAAGCATTTCGTGCACTTCCGAATGATCCGACTAAATTAAATTACACACATCATCCCAAATTCCGTTCACCGTGGCAAATTGTAAATCACATTGGTCCGCATGCAAAGGAAATGTTGCAGGCTGCTACTGCTGGCAGAATGGATCTCGTGAATGAAGGGATGTTTGACATGAAGGGCCCCAATATTTATTCAGACCCTGAAGCCGCCGCAAAAGACGTTGAAGATTATTCGAAAAAATTAATTGATACTTTGAATTCTGTTACCGACGAAGACTGGGCCGGTAAAATGGTTCCAATCTATTGGGGGCAGAACAAAATCATGGAGATGCCTTTGATGCGTGCCTGCTGGATGATGCATAACGATACGATTCATCACCGCGGACAGCTTTCTTCTTATTATCGCCCGATTGGTGTTACTCAGCCCGGATTTTACGGTCCGACTGCCGAACAGGAAGAGGCGATGATGGCTGCGAAATCAAACTGATTTTTATTGAAGAATGAAGATTGAAGAATAAGGCGTAAAACCTAAATCTTCAATTTTCATTCTTCAATCTTCATTAATTTAAGGTTTTACGACCGTCTGATAAGTGGTTTTTCCATCTGCAGACATTACTTCAATTACATAAGTACCTGCAACAAGTTTTTCCGTATTAATGATTGCGGAAAATCCATTGAGTGTTCCGCTCATCACTTCTTTTCCGAGTATTGACACAATTTTAAATTGCTTACCCTTCAATTCAGAGGTCATAGACAGGTGAATTTCCCCTGAGAAAGGATTTGGATACACGATAAACTTGTCTGATTTTTTAACCTCGTTTACAAGTGTAGTTGAAGTAACATTTACATTAAACAGGCAGGTTGTTGTATTACCCGACTGGTCGGTAGCCGTATAAATGACAGCCGTTGTACCGACAGGGAACGATGAGCCTGAAGTCATGTTAGGCGAGAATGTGAATGTACAGTTATCGCTTGCCGTTGGTTCGGTCCATGATACGATTGCAGTATGCGTTGTGGCATTTTCAACGACAGTGATATCGCCCGGACAGTTGTTGATAACAGGCATTTCATTATCAGTTACTGTAACCGTAAATGAACAAAACGTTTGATTACCTGATGGATCAGTAGCGGTATACGTTACAGTTGTTGCTCCGACAGGGAACATTGATCCCGGTGTATGATTACTGGTAAGTGTTGCGGAAATATTGTCGTTCGCAATAGGAGCAGTCCAGGTTGCCATTGCTTCGCATGATCCAGAAGTTAACAGGTTAATGTCGTTAGGGCAATTGCTAATTACCGGAGCCTGGTTATCAATGATAATGACATTAAATGTACAAGTAGAAGAATTTCCCGATGCATCTGTAGCAGTGTAAGTCACAAGTGTAGTTCCAACAGGGAAGAAGCTTCCTGAATTATGGTCAACAGAAATGAAAGCCGTACAGTTATCATTAATAGTAGGAGTAGCCCAACTCACATTTGCTCCGGCGCCTGAGCCCGACATAACGGTGATATCGGAAGGACAGCCGGTAATGACCGGTGCCTGAATATCAAGAACAGTAATTGTAAATGTTCGAGTAGTTACATTTCCTGATGCATCAGTTGCAGTAGATGTCACCGTTGTTGTTCCGATTGGGAATAATGAACCCGATGCAGGGCTAGAGGTAACTGTAGAAGAACAGTTGTCGGTTGTGGTAACCGTAAAGTTCACGAATGCCCCACACATGCTTGTTGCCGCGTTTACGGTCATGGCATTTGGAATATTGAGGACAGGTGCCATGTTATCAATTACGGTAACGGTGAAAGTAGACTGAGTTGTATTTCCTGATGGGTCTGTAGCTGTATTCGTAACAGTTGTTGTGCCGACAGGGAACAATGAGCCTGATGCAGGTGAACTAACTACAGTTGTGGTGCAATTATCAGTCGCAGTTATATTGAAAGTTACAGGGGCCGTACACATGCCCGGAGTAACATTCACGGTAATGTTGCTCTGACTGCTTAATACAGGAGCCTGGTTATCTGAAACAATTATATTAAAGCTGCATGTGGTTATATTTCCGGAAAGATCCGTTGCCGTTGAAGTTACGGTTGTTTGTCCGATCGGGAATACAGCGCCTGAAGTATGCGAATTAGTAACAGAGGCACTGCAGTTATCGGTAGCGTTAACCGTGAAATTAACGACAGCTCCGCATGAACCAGGATCAGCATTTACGACAATGTCGGCCGGGCAGATAATGACCGGAGCTTCGGCATCAGTTACAACAACGTTGAATTGGCAAACAGTTGAATTTCCCGATGGATCTGTAGCGGTTGATGTAACAGTTGTGGTTCCGATCGCAAAGAATCCAGGATTGTGATTTGATACAACCGAAGCAGTACAATTATCTGATGCATTCACCGTAAAGTTTACGATCGCACCGCATGAGCCCGGATCGCTGTTTACGATAATATCGGCCGGACAAATAATTTGAGGAATTTCGTTGTCTTCAACTGTAACGTCAAATGTCTGTGTTGTTACGTTACCTGAGGCATCGGTTGCAACTGAAGTTACAGTTGTTGTTCCGATAGGGAAGTAAGATCCGGTTGCCGGAGTCGTAGTGATTGTGGCAGAGCAGTTATCGGTTGTAGTTACAAGATAATTTACATGAGTTCCGCAGTCACCAGGATCGGCGTTAACTGTTATGCCGGGCTGATTGGAAATGACAGGAGTTTCGATGTCACTAACCACGACCAGGAATGAGCAGGCAGAAACGTTACCGGATGCATCGGTTGCGACCGAGTTAACAGTTGTTGTTCCGACCTGGAAGACTGAGCCTGAAGGAGGATTTGAAACAACAGATACCAGCTGAGCATCACTGGCTGAGACGACGAATGTTACAATGGCCGAGCAGTCACCGGTTGGTGCATTTACGTTAATTTGAGGCGGACAGGTAATTGTCGGAGGAGTTACATCTTCCACTGTTACATTGAATGAACAGGTTGATGTGTTACCGGATGGATCAGTCGCTGTTGAAGTTACAGTAGTTGTTCCGATTGGGAATTGCGAGCCGGAAGCAGGTACCGACGTGACAGTTGCACTGCAGTTATCAGTTGCTGTAACGTTGAAGCTGACTGCAGCGGTTAAGCTATGACCTGAGGCGTTTACCGAAATGTTTGCAGGGCAGGTTATAACAGGAGACTGGTTGTCGATTACGGTAACTGTGAATGAACAAGTGGAAGTATTTCCGCTTGCATCGGTTGCAGTTGAATTTACGGTAGTCGCTCCGACAGCGAATAATGAACCGGAAGCGGGAACGCTGACAACCGATGAAGTACAGTTATCTGTCGAAGTAACGGAGAAGTTCACGGTCGCTCCGCATACGCCTGGATCAGTATTCACCGTGATATTCGAAGGACAGGTAATAACCGGATTTTCATTATCAATGACAGTAACCGTGAAGGAACATGTCGATGTGTTTCCGCTTGCATCCGTTGCGGTCGAATTAACGGTAGTCGTTCCCACAGCGAATAATGAACCGGAGGCAGGAACGCTGACTACCGATGAAGTACAATTATCCGATGATGTAACGGAGAAGTTTACCGTTGCACCGCATACACCCGGATCGGTATTCACAGTTATATTAGAAGGACATGAAATAGAAGGTGCCTGGTTGTCAATTACCGTAACAGTGAAAGAACAGGTAGAAGTGTTTCCGCTTGCATCCGTTGCAGTCGAATTAACGGTAGTCGTTCCCACAGCGAACAACGAACCGGAAGCAGGAACACTGACTACCGATGAAGTACAGTTGTCGGTTGAGGTAACGGAGAAGTTCACCGTCGCTGCGCACACACCCGGATCAGTATTCACCGTGATATTCGAAGGACAGGAAATAACCGGATTTTCATTATCAATGACAGTAACGGTGAAAGAACATGTGGAAGTATTCCCGCTGGCATCCGTTGCAGTCGAATTTACAGTAGTCGTTCCCACAGCGAACAACGAACCGGAAGCGGGAACGCTGACTACCGATGAAGTACAATTGTCGGTCGAGGTAACATTGAAGTTCACTGTAGCTCCGCACACACCCGGATCGGTATTCACCGTGATATTCGAAGGACAGGAAATAACCGGATTTTCATTGTCAATGACAGTAACGGTGAAAGAACATGTCGATGTATTTCCGCTTGCATCCGTTGCTGTTGAATTTACGGTAGTCGTTCCGACAGCGAATAATGAACCGGAAGCAGGAACGCTGACTACCGAAGAAGTACAGTTGTCGGTCGAGGTGACGGAGAAGTTAACTGTCGCTCCGCACACGCCCGGATCGGTATTCACCGTAATATTCGAAGGACAAGATATAACCGGATTTTCATTATCGATGACAGTAACCGTGAATGAACATGTCGATGTGTTTCCGCTAGCATCGGTTGCAGTCGAATTTACGGTAGTCGTACCCACTGCGAATAACGAACCGGAAGCAGGAACACTGACAACCGAAGAAGTGCAGTTGTCGGTCGAGGTAACAGAGAAGTTAACAGTCGCACCGCATACACCCGGATCGGTATTCACCGTGATATTCGAAGGACAAGATATAACCGGATTTTCATTATCAATGACAGTAACCGTGAATGAACATGTCGATGTGTTTCCGCTTGCATCCGTTGCTGTCGAATTTACGGTAGTCGTTCCCACAGCGAACAACGAACCGGAGGCAGGAACGCTGACTACCGATGAAGTACAGTTATCGGTTGAGGTAACAGAGAAGTTCACTGTCGCTCCGCACACACCCGGATCGGTATTTACCGTGATATTCGAAGGACAAGTAATAACCGGATTTTCATTATCAATGACAGTAACGGTGAATGAGCATGTGGAAGTATTTCCGCTTGCATCCGTTGCAGTTGAATTTACGGTAGTCGTTCCGACAGCGAACAATGAACCGGAAACAGGAACACTGACTACCGAAGAAGTACAGTTGTCGGTCGAGGTAACGGAGAAGTTAACAGTCGCGCCGCATACGCCCGGATCGGTATTCACCGTGATATTCGAAGGACAAGTAATAACCGGATTTTCATTGTCAATAACTGTAACCGTGAATGAGCAAGTGGAAGTATTTCCGCTTGCATCCGTTGCTGTCGAATTTACGGTTGTAGTTCCGACAGCGAATAATGAACCGGAAGCAGGAACGCTGACTACCGATGAAGTACAGTTGTCGGTCGAGGTAACGGAGAAGTTAACAGTCGCACCGCACACACCCGGATCGGTATTCACCGTGATATTCGAAGGACAAGTAATAACCGGATTTTCATTGTCAATGACAGTAACCGTGAAAGAACATGTCGATGTGTTTCCGCTTGCATCCGTTGCAGTCGAATTTACGGTAGTCATTCCGACAGCGAACAATGAACCGGAGGCAGGAACGCTGACTACTGATGAAGTACAATTGTCGGTCGAGGTAACGGAGAAATTCACAGTCGCTCCGCACACACCCGGATCGGTATTCACCGTGATATTCGAAGGACAAGTAATAACCGGATTTTCATTGTCAATGACTGTTACCGTGAATGAGCATGTGGAAGTATTTCCGCTACCATCCGTTGCAGTCGAATTTACGGTTGTCGTTCCCACGGCGAAATATGAACCCGAAGCGGGAACACTGACTACCGAAGAAGTGCAGTTATCAGTCGAAGTAACAGAGAAGTTCACCGTCGTTCCGCATATACCAGGTGTAGAGTTGACAGTAATATTCGAAGGACAAGTAATAACCGGATTCTCATTATCAACAACAGTAACCGTGAATGAACATGTGGAAGTATTTCCGCTTGCATCCGTTGCAGTCGAATTTACTGTTGTTGTTCCTAAAGAAAATACAGAACCGGAAGCAGGAACGCTGACTACGGATGAAGTACAGTTGTCGGTCGAGGTGACTATGAAGTTCACCGTCGCGCCGCATACACCCGGATCGGTATTCACCGTGATATTCGAAGGACAGGTAATAACCGGATTTTCATTATCAATGACTGTAACTGTAAATGAACAAGAAGTAGTGTTTCCACTTGCATCGGTCGCAGTCGAATTTACGGTAGTTGTTCCGACAGCGAATAATGAACCTGAAGCTGGAACACTGACTACCGATGAAGTACAATTATCCGGTGATGTAACGGAGAAGATTACCGTTGCACCGCATACACCCGGATCTGTATTCACAGTTATATTGGAAGGACATGAAATAACAGGAGCCTGATTGTCAATAACCGTTACAGTGAAAGAGCAGGTTGAAATATTTCCGCTTGCATCAGTTGCAGTCGAATTAACGGTTGTAGTTCCGACTGCGAACAATGAACCTGAAGCAGGAACGCTGACTACCGAAGAAGTACAGTTGTCGGTCGAGGTAACGGAGAAATTCACAGTCGCTCCGCACACACCCGGATCGTTATTCACCGTAATATTTGAAGGGCAGGAAATAACCGGATTTTCATTGTCAATGACCGTAACCGTGAATGAACATGTGGAAGTATTTCCGCTTGCATCCGTTGCAGTCGAATTTACGGTTGTCGTACCCACAGCGAAATATGAACCGGAGGCCGGAACAGTGACTACCGAAGAAGTACAGTTGTCGGTCGAGGTAACGGAGAAGTTCACAGTCGCTCCGCACACACCCGGATCGGTATTCACCGTAATATTCGAAGGACAGGAAATTACCGGATTTTCATTATCGATGACTGTAACCGTGAATGAACATGTGGAAGTATTTCCGCTTGCATCTGTTGCAGTCGAATTAACGGTTGTCGTTCCCAGTGCGAACAATGTACCGGAAGCAGGAACACTGACTACCGATGAAGTACAATTGTCGGTCGAAGTAACATTGAAGTTCACTATCGCTCCGCACACGCCCGGATCGGTATTCACCGTGATATTCGAAGGACATGAAATAACCGGATTTTCATTATCAATGACTGTAACCGTGAATGAGCAGGTGGAGGTATTTCCAAATGCATCTGTGGCAGTGGAATTTACAGTTGTGGTTCCAATAGGAAATACTGTACCTGAAGCAGGAACAGATGATACAGTTGCACCTGAACAGTTATCGGTTGTAGTAACAGAGAAGTTAACTGATGCACCGCAAACACCCGTTGAGGAGTTGACTGTTATGTTTGAGGGACATGTAATAACCGGATCGATGTTGTCAACTTCTGATAAGGATACTGTTGAAGTTGCTGTACAACCCCTGGCATCTGTAACTGTTAATGTATATGTTCCCATTGAATAACCGGTTAGAATTCCGGTACCGCTGTAAGGCTGAGTACCGCCTGTTGCACCAACGAGAATTGTTCCGTCGTTTCCACCAATGCAATTTACCGGAGTATTTACAGAAGCTGATGCCGTCAATAAATTCGGTTCAGTAATAACAACTGTACAAACTGTGGAGCAGCCATTCGCATCAGTTACCGTAAAGCTATGGCTTCCTGCATTCAATCCTGATATTAATCCGTCACCCGTGTATGGCGCAGTACCGCCAGTTGCCGCTACCATTGCGGTTCCATCACTCAATCCAAAACAACTAACCGAAGTGACCTGAGCCGCAGATGCAGTTAATACCTGAGGTTCTATAACAACAACCGAACATGTTGCTGAACAACCATGCGAATCGGTCACAGTATAAGAGTGAGAACCCGGAGTTAAATTAGTTTTGATTCCATCGCCGGTGAACGGAGAAGTTCCGCCTGAAGCAACTATGTTTGCCACTGCATTGTTCGCGCCGTTACATCCGTGATTGGTAACTGAGCAATTCAGGTTCACAGCAGGGTAAACCGTAATTGGAATTGTTGAAGTCGCCGTACATCCGTTTTGGATATCCGTAATTGTCGCTGTATAATTTGTACTGACAAGCGGTGTTACGCTTCCCGGATTCTGAACAACTGAAGTAAAACCGGATGGAGTGGAAGACCAGGTGTAGGAAACTCCGTTTATGCAGTCCATTGTAATAGACCAGTCGTTAAATGTTCCAAGCTGTCCGCCACCATCATCAAGCATTTTCAGAGTCCATGTACCGTTTGGATTTCCCGTTAATGTGCTGAAAGCATTTTCAGGTTTGAAGGAACCTGTAAATGGCGCCGTACCGGCTGAAATCGGATTTGCAGCAGCATCTGTAAAAACGGTATTGGTATAATCATTTCCACTCGAACCTCTGTCGGCTGTCAGACATATAGACTGGCCTGCAGTAATTGTATTAAAGAAGGTTCCGTTTGCAGCAGTAGATAAGTTTCCGCCCGGTCTGATCAGGTATGCTTCAAACTCATCGTCTTTAGTATGTGTAGCATTAATTGTTACATACAGGTTCGTGACTTGCGACATGAGAGCCGGTGCACCGGAAACCACTATTGTAGAACTAATTCCCGTTGCACTGCTATTTGTAATTGCTGTATTTACTGTAGCACTGAAGGTTGAAGGTGTATTGTATCCGGTAGATGTACCTGAAGAAGACAGAGTAGTGGATAGGCCTTCACAAAACTGTGTCAATGTTGCAGATGCTGAAATAGTCGGAGAATTAACCATCGTTATTGTTGCCGAACAGATTGTCTGACTGCACAGTGATGTCGAGTTAGTTGCTACGACAGAATAACTACCGGTTGTGAATGTGCCGAATGCGATAGGGAAGCCCGTTCCTGAAACCGGAGAGCCGATGTTTGATGCTCCTGACATAAGTTGATAATCAACACCTGTTTCTGATCCGCTTATCTCTAATAGCATTCCCGCGGTATTTGAACAATACGTGCTTCCTCCTGTAAAATTGAATACAGCAGGTGAAAGCGGATTCATTTCAATTAAAGCTGTTGAAGAATAAGCCGGGTTGCAATTCACACCGTTTTGTACGACCGCTCTGTACAGAGTATTCACCTGAACGTTTGAATAGTTGAGTGAAGTAGTTGTATTTGTAATCGGTGACCATGATAAACCATTGTCAATTGAATATTCCCAATTCGTAACGTTTCCGGTTTGTCCGGTCAGGTTTAATGTGCCTGAATTATTTCCCGCGCAAACAACAGCAGGGGAACTTACCGTACCACCCACAGACGGAGCAATTACAGTCAGCGTAGCAACGCTTGAAGTAAGTGTTCCGCAATCGCCGGTTATTACACAACGATATTGTCTGCCATTCATTGATGAGTTCACAGCGGCCAGATAAAGGATGTTATTTATTTCTCCCGAAATCGCCGCAAAAGAACCCGTACTGTTGTCTTCCCACTGATAGGTGATATTCGTTCCGTTTCCCGCAACAAAAAATCCGCCATCACTTCCATCACATACCGTAATATTTATCGGCTGCGTAAAGATTGATGTTGCTGTTCCGAATGTTATTACAGCCGGTGCTGAAAACTCCGGAGGGCATGATCCTAACTGGACAACAGCACGATATAATCTCGTTGATGTGATATTTGTAAAACTCTGTGTAGTTGTAGTAT
>CAZAON010000204.1:0-4228 GCA_964486655.1 uncultured Flavobacteriales bacterium | reverse complement strand
GGATTTTTTTTGCCACGAATTTCACGAATGGACACGAATACAAATTAAAGATTCTAATTTCATTCTCTGTGATTCTCCGATCTCTCCGAATCTCCGTTGTAATTTAAGCCACCGATTACACAGATTGCACGGATTTATTGTAACTCAAACTTATGTGATATGATATTATTTGGGATTACCGGTATTTCCTTTGCGCCCTTGCGAGAAATTATTTGCCACAATGGCAAATCGTTATCATTGTTCAAAGACATCTAACCGCGATGAGCAAAGTTACACCGTTAACTTTTACCAAAATCGTTGTGTCGTAGTGCCGTGTGGCTTAAAATCAATTTGACCGGAAAATGCAACAGAATCCGTAAATTCGCACCCAATGTCCTTTACCGACAAATTCGACCCCGAAGACTACTATCTTTCACCCGAAGGCTTCATCGTCTTCACCGAAAAATATCATCTGAAAAGGGGGTATTGCTGCCAGAACAGCTGCAGGCATTGTCCCTGGAAATACAAGGAAAATAAGGACAAGAAAACAACGAAATAACTATGCAAACAGGTACCGCAACCGAAAAGCTGGATCTCAGCAGGACGAAAACTCCGACAGGAAATAAGTTAAATACAAAGGGCTGGGTTCAGGAAGCCGCTTTACGCATGCTTCACAACAACCTTGATCCGCAGGTGGCCGAATGCCCCGAAGACCTGGTCGTTTATGGAGGCACCGGCAAGGCTGCGCGTAATGTTGAGTCGTTTAACCTCATTGTCAAGGCCCTCAAAGACCTGAACGAAGATGAGACATTGCTCATTCAGTCAGGCAAGCCGGTTGGCATTTTACCGACTCATAAAGATGCGCCTCGTGTAATTATATCGAACTCCCAGCTCGTTCCTCATTGGGCGACGTGGGATTACTTCCGCGAACTGGAAGATAAGGGACTCATCATGTATGGTCAGATGACTGCCGGTTCATGGATTTACATCGGTTCGCAGGGAATCGTACAGGGTACTTATGAGACCTATGCCGAAGTTGCCCGCAAACATTTCGGTGGATCTTTGAAGAATACGCTGAACGTGACGGCAGGTTTAGGCGGAATGGGCGGCGCGCAGCCTCTTGCGATTACCATGAACGAAGGTGTTTGCCTTGCAGCCGAAGTGGAAGAATGGAGAATTCGCAAACGAATTGAGACCAGGTACATCGATGAAATTTATACAGACATAGACAAGTCAATCGATGCAGCAGTTGATTACAAGAACAAAGGGATTGCAAAAAGCATCGGTGTTGTTTGCAATGCCGTTGATTTGCTGAAGAGAATGATCGAGCGGAATATTATTCCGGATACATTGACCGATCAGACATCGGCTCATGACGAACTGAACGGATATTTTCCGACGGGTATGTCCGTTGAAGAGGCAAAGGCACTACGCTCCGCTAATCCGAAAGAATATATCTCCCGATCTTTAGATACAATGGTAGAGCATGTGAAGCTGATGATTGCGATGCAGGATAAGGGTTCGGTTACGTTTGATTATGGAAATAATTTACGCGGACAGGCTCTGGCGCGCGGATTGAAAAATGCATTCGCTTTTCCGGGATTCGTGCCGGCATATATTCGTCCGCTTTTCTGTGAAGGCAAAGGACCGTTCCGCTGGGCAGCACTTTCGGGTGATTCGAACGATATTTATGAAACCGATAAAGCAATTCTCGAACTCTTCCCTGAAAATAAATCACTTCACCGCTGGATTAAGATGGCGCAGGAGAGAATCGCATTCCAGGGATTGCCGGCGCGTATCTGCTGGCTGGGAATGGGAGAGCGTGAGAAGGCCGGACTGGCATTCAACGAACTGGTGAAGAGCGGAAAAGTAAAGGCACCGATTGTAATTGGTCGCGATCACCTCGACACGGGTTCGGTAGCGTCTCCAAACAGGGAGACAGAAGCTATGAAAGACGGCAGCGATGCCATTGCAGACTGGCCGGTGCTGAATGCGCTGATCAATACAGCAGGCGGAGCGAGCTGGGTTTCGCTGCATCATGGAGGGGGAGTCGGAATCGGATATTCGATTCATGCCGGTATGGTAATCGTCGCAGATGGCACAGACGATGCCGCTAAGCGATTAAAGCGTGTTTTGAATAATGATCCGGCAATGGGTGTAATACGCCACGCCGACGCTGGTTATGATATTGCAATTGATACTGCCCGGAAATTCAGACTCGATCTGAACTCACGTTTGAAATAATGGTCTGATTGTTGAAATGCATAATTCAATCAGATAACATATTATGAAAATCTCCCGTAAAGTTGTTGCCCTTTTATTTGTTGCATTCGCAGTTATATTAAATTCCTGCGAAAAGTCAGAGCCCGAAATTACGACAGCAGATCGCGATGTATTCATCGGACAGTATGCTTCAGAATCAACCGGTGCGGGCGGAACGAGAAATTTTGTAATGACGATTACGGCATCATCTTCGGCTCCGGATCAGATTAAGATGGCGAATTTTGATGGTGATCCGAACGTGACCATTTTCGCAACAGTAAGCAATACCTCTTTATCAATCTCCTCTCAGTCAGTTTCAGGCGAAACCTACCAGGGAAATGGAAGTCTTTCAAACAGCAAAAATCTTACGATAACCTTTTCAATTGATGACGGGCAGACGGTGGAGAATAGGGTGTTGACAGGGGTTAAGAGTTAATTACGAATTACAAATTACGAATTACGAATACGAACTTTCAGAAACGTCGTTAAATCATCTTTATAATTTATTAATAACAAATTTCAGTCAACGTAACTCGTAACTCGTAATTCGTAATTCGTAATTCGTAATTTGTAATTTGTAATTTGTAATTGAATTTGAACTACCCAATATCCGCAATAATCGTCTCCCCTCCGGAAACTTTCTGATCAAGCTTTACTTTGATCTTCGTATCAAGCGGTAAAAAAAGATCAACGCGGGATCCGAATTTTATAAATCCCATTTCTTCGCCCTGACGAACCATCCAGCCGTCTTTTGGATAACAAACGATTCTTCGTGCCAATGCGCCTGCGATCTGGCGGAGGAGAATTTGTTTATTGTTATTCGTCTTGATTACTACTGTCGTGCGTTCGTTCTCAGTCGATGATTTCGGATGCCAGGCAACAAGATACAATCCGGGATGATAACGTGATAATAAAACCTGACCGCTTATCGGATAACGATTCACATGCACGTTTAGCGGCGACATGAAAATGGAAACCTGAATACGTTTGTCTTTAAAGAATTCATTTTCTTCCGTTTCTTCGATGACAACCACTTTCCCGTCGGCGGGAGCAACGATAAATTTGTCGTCTCTGATAAGTTTACGTGACGGACTGCGAAAAAACTGAAGGACAATAAGAAAAAGTACAATCGATATACCGAGGAAGATGTTGAATACTATCGGGTAATTCTCGCCAAAATAATTGTTGATGAGTAAATTTAATCCCACCAGCACAATGATGGTTATTGTTATCGTTGCAAATCCTTCTTTGTGTATCGTCATATTGTAGATTAATCCAAATTTAAAATACCAAATTATTAATTTTAATTGTAGGGACGCAATGCATTGCGTCCCTACAATTAAAATTAATAATTGCCACGCGATTTAACTGCACGTGCAACTTTCTCCAGCGCGAAAATATATGCAGCAATACGCATTGTGGTTTTATATTTTCTGCAGATTTCCCAGACGTTTTTAAATGCGGCTATCATATACCGGTCTGCTCTGCGGTTGATTTCATCTTCTTCGTAGTAATAACCGAAACGATTCTGTGTCCACTCGAAATAAGAAACCGTAACTCCGCCGCCATTCGCCAAAATATCCGGAACGAGGTTGATTCCCTTGCTCTGAAGAATTTCATCGGCTGCCGCTGTAGTCGGACCGTTTGCCCCTTCGACTATCAACTGTGCCTGGATATCATTCGCATTGTCAACCGTAATCTGGTTTTCCAACGCGCATGGTGCAAGAACGTCTACGTCTAATGTAAGTATCTCTTCTTTCGGGAAACTTTTTCCGCCCGTGAATCCTTTTAATACGCCATGGTTCTGGTCGCGGAATTCAATAGCTTTTTCAATATTAATTCCTTTTGCATTGTAATAGGCTGCAGTATGATCGCTGATGGCAACGATTTTAATTCCTGCATGATCCATATGTTTTGCGGTAATCGAACCAACGTTTCCAAATCCCTGTACTGCACCAAGCGCTTTACGTGGATCCAGTTTCATTCT
>CAZAON010000203.1:0-1796 GCA_964486655.1 uncultured Flavobacteriales bacterium | reverse complement strand
CGGATTGAATGGTTTATTGAAAAGGCGGTTGAGTCGGGCATCGATCGTATTTCTTTTATTCAATGCCGTCATTCCGAACGCAAAGAGGTTAAACATGAAAGGTTAATCAGAGTTGCCATTGCAGCACTGAAACAATCAAAGAAAACGATTTTACCGGTGATTGGTGAAATGGAAAATTTCGGGAGTTTTATCGGACAAAAGCATGAAGGCAAAAAACTTCTGTTTACACAGGGAGGAAAAGGCACAATCATGAAGCATTATAATGCGGGTGAAAGTCTGTTAGCGGTAATCGGACCGGAAGGCGATTTCAATGAAGACGAACTGAAACTTGCTGAAGAAAGCGGATTTATGGCCACTACGCTTGGTTCTTCACGACTTCGTACCGAAACAGCAGCATTAACTGTTTGTACAATTTTTAATTTTCTGAATTCACAATAATTAGTACTTGCAAAACGTATTTTTGTAAGTATGAAAAGATTCCTTCTTCTCGCTTGCTTTTATTGCAACATTTCATTTGCTGCAGATCCGGCTTACAATATTGCTGTTTTAAAATACAACGGTGGTGGCGACTGGTATGCAAATCTGGAAACATCATTGCCGAATCTCATTAAGTACTGCAATGAGAATCTTCACACCAACATCAATCCCGAGCAGTCAGTTGTCGAAGCCGGAAGTCCGGAAATATTCAATTATCCATTCGTACACATGACCGGTCACGGCAACTGGGTATTATCAACATCAGAGGCAGAAAACCTCAGGAAATATCTGCTTAGCGGAGGTTTTTTGCATATAGATGATAACTACGGATTGGATCCGTATGTCAGACCGCAGATGAAAAAAGTTTTTCCCGAATTGGATTTTGTTGAATTGCCTTTTAACTATCCGATCTATCATCAGAAATATGAATTTCCGAATGGCTTACCGAAAGTCCATGAACATGATGGAAAACCGGCACAGGGATTCGGATTAATATTCGAAGGCAGATTAGTTTGCTTTTATAGTTTTGAATGTGACCTGGGCGACGGATGGGAAGATTATGAAATTCACAAAGACTCCCCTGAAACACACATTAAGGCTCTCAAGATGGGAGCTAATTTGATTCAGTATGTGTTTACGGAGACGGTGAAATAAGCTCGACCTGCAGGTCAATTGGCCTGAGCGGAAAGGGAGGTTTCGGGTTATGGGTTTCGGGTTTCGGGTTTCGGGTTTCGGGTTTCGGGTTTCGTCGCTACTCTTGAAACTGTTGCAAGTTCGTTTCCGTTATTATGAAACCTTTCACGCTCGATTGCGCCCAACCTGGAATATTGGAATTCTGGAATACTGGAATATTGGAATAGTTTAATTCCAGAATTCCATTTTTCTAATATGGTACTTGGGGAATAGAAGCCTCTTGCCTACTTGATATTTGCCGGACTCTTCGCCGAATGTTTAATAAACAGTTTCTTTCGTCTTTGTGAAAGCTCTGATCTTTTGGATGATTCATATTTAGTTGAATCATCAATGTCAAGGTCATAACGTCTGACAAGTTTTTCAATTTTTTCTAAACTTTCTGAAAGACGAAAAAAGTCAGGATAAATTTCAACAGGGTGTTTCATGAATATTGGAGCTAAGATGAAGCAAGTATACGCATTTTTATTTTCGTGACGCATTTTATTGTACGGACGCATTTTATTTTTCGGGACGCATTTTATTGTAGGGACGCATTGCAATGCGTCCCTACAATAAAATGCGTCGCGTAAAATGCGCCCGTACAATAAAAAATGCAAAAAAAATCCCCCTACCTTTCGATAGAGGGA
>CAZAON010000202.1:0-11820 GCA_964486655.1 uncultured Flavobacteriales bacterium | reverse complement strand
AGCAATATGAAGCGTATAATTTTTCGGCTGGGTTATTTCCTGAGAAATTAAAGCTAAAGGAGAATTGTTTCCATTAAACCGGCAGGTAAATAAATTCCCTTTGCCATCTGTTACCATTACGGTATCACCCGGCTTTATTCGCTTGACATTCTTCAGGTGATTAAATTCTTCTGATGAAAGCAAAACCGTATCACCTTCAGCAATGCCGAAATAATAATCCATGATTTTCTAAATAAGCAGAAGGAACGTTATGCGTTCACCGCTAACTTCGGAGCTGCATTCAGGGTTTCCTTATTGGCAAACTCAGCATACTGCGCGAAGTTCTTAACGAATGAAGCGGCAAGTGTACTGATCTTAGCATCGAATTCATTCTTGTCACTCCATGTGTTGCGCGGATTCAGGATTTCTGAAGGCACACCCGGACAAGATTTTGGAATTGCAAGTCCGAATACAGGTGTTGTTTCATAGTCTGCCTTGTCGAGTTCTCCATTCAATGCAGCTGTGATCATTGCGCGGGTGAAAGAAAGTTTCATCCGGGAACCAACTCCGTATGAACCGCCAGACCAGCCTGTGTTTACCAGCCATACATTTACTTTATGCTTCTTCAGTTTTTCACCGAGTAGTTCTGCATATTTAGTAGGGTGGAGCGGTAAAAATGCTTTACCGAAACAAGCTGAAAAAGTTGTTGTCGGTTCAGTAATTCCTACTTCGGTACCTGCAACTTTAGCAGTATATCCTGAAATAAAATGATACATCGCCTGACCTGCATCCAGCTTCGAAATCGGAGGCAATACGCCGAATGCATCACAGGTAAGGAAGAAAATATTTTTTGGAATACCTGCAATCGATGGTTCAACCGCATTGTCGATGTGGTTGATCGGATATGCGGCGCGTGTATTTTCTGTTTTGCTGATGTTGTCGTAATCTACGGTCGTTGTTCCGTCATAGAATTCCGTATTCTCAACCAACGCACCGAAACGGATCGCGTTGAAAATCTGCGGCTCTTTTTCATGAGTAAGATTCACGCATTTCGCATAACAGCCGCCTTCGAAGTTGAAGACTGACTGATCGGCCCAGCCATGCTCATCGTCACCGATTAATCCGCGGTTCGGATCAGCACTCAAAGTTGTTTTTCCGGTTCCTGATAATCCAAAGAAAATTGCCGTATCACCGCCCTTGCCAATGTTTGCCGAGCAATGCATTGACAATACATGTTGATCATGTGGTAATACGTAATTTAAAACGGAGAATATTCCTTTCTTAATTTCTCCTGTGTAAGCAGAGCCTCCGATAAGAATAATTTTCTTCGTAAAATTTACAATCGTAAAGTTAGCCTGACGGGTTCCATCCTGCTCGGGAACCGCATGGAAACCCGGAGCACATACGATATTCCAGTCAGCATGAACGGTCTTTAAAATTTCTTCTTTAGTCGGACGAAGAAATAAATTATTTGCAAAAAGACTCTGCCATGGAGATTCGGTTATGACACGAACATTCATTCTGTACTTTGGATCAGCACAGGCATAAGAGTCGCGAACATAAACGGTTTTTCCCTGAAGGTATGCGCAAACTTTTTCATAAAGTCTGTCGAATTTTTCAGGAGTAAATTTGATATTGATATCACCCCACCAAACTGATTTTTCAGTGGTGCTGTCACAAACAACAAATTTATCTTTCGGAGAGCGCCCGGTGAATTTTCCCGTATCAACGGCTAAAGCACCGGTGTCTGTTAAAACTCCTTCTCCACGTATGATTGATTCTTCTACCAGTTCGGCAGGAGTGAGATTCCAATAAGCGTCTTCAATGTTTTTTATACCAAGGTCAGCGATGGTAGCGTCCTTCGCCTTCAAGCCGAATTCGTTCATGTTTGCAGTGATTTGACCGCAAAGAAAACGAAAATTTATCAGATAGTCCAACTACCTGCCACGTTGCTTATAAGGATAATTTTCATATATAGTCACAAACTTCCCTTTTGCAAGTACCCTTCTGGCCATGGCAACAAAATCGGTCTGTTGAACCGGGGTTAACTCATTCAATTTAAAGGTAACATCTGTTTCCCCTTCACGTCCCCAGGGTATCTTTTTGTATTCAATTTTCTGCCCCAGATTTTTAGAATAAGCCTCAACACTGTCAATTAATTCGTTAACTAGCTCAAATTCAGCCCCACTGGCCTGGGAATAGAAGAAAACCACCAATCTTAGGCTATCCGGTCCCGCTTTCGGACTTGTTAAAATGACGGTGTCAGTCTTTGCTGTGCCGGTTTCTGTTAAGACTTTTCCCCCGGTTTCCTGGCCGGTTGTTGGTTTATTGCTTTTACAGGAAATAAGAAAAATAAGGCTTAAGATTAGGAGGCTGTATTTCATAAATATGTTTTAATAACTTTTTAGTTTTATTGCTGCCATAAGGAAGCATACCCAGCCGGATATCAGGCACAAGCCGCCTAAAGGGGTGACCGGACCCAGTATTCCTTTCAGTTTTTGAATGCCCAGAATTTCATTGCAGGCAAGTAAATATACGGAACCGCTGAAAAGCGCTATGCCGGTAAGGAATAAAATTCCGGAATAGTTCGCCAGTGATGAACCGGACTTACCCATAATTGCGAATAAAAGAATCAATGCAAATGCATGGTACATCTGGTAGCGAACTCCGGTTTCAAAAACCTGCAGTTGTTCAACTGATAACTTTGACTTTAGAGCGTGAGCTCCGAATGCTCCGAGAATAACCGCTAATCCGGCTAAAGATGTACCTGAAATTAAAAATATTCTGCTCATTACTTTCCGCTAATGTAATCATTCAACTCATCAACCGAACTCTCGAATTCAAAAGCATCGTTTACTTTGTAATAATTACCGATATCATAAGTTCTTGCATAGGCGAATTTTGCAAAATCCAGTTTCGTACTCTCGAAATCAAACAGATTCAGAATATCACGAACCTGAGATGAGGTTACACAATTGTCTTTCAGAATTTGTTTTGAAATAGTCAGTTTTGTTTCTTCAAAGGTTTTCGAACGAATGGTTTCTTTCATCTGCGAAAATTCGTTCTGGTTAATCGGAATCGGACAACCAGTTTTTCCTGTATAACCGGGAACATAGACAACTACAACAGGTGCACTTGCGGGTGGAGGAGGAGGAACATTTCCGGTTGTAGTGGTTACGGTATGTGTTGTCGTAGTGGTTGTTGAAGAATAACCCGATTGCTGCATGCCGCCATCCATTCCGGTTGCATTCATGCTTATACTGCCACCCTGGTTATTGTCATTCACACTTATACTCAGATTGAAATTTTCTCCTCCGCCTGAACCGACACTTGACTGTTGTTGTTGTACTGTTGTAGTAGTTGTGGTAGTAGCGGGAACTGTAGTATAGGCAAACTCACTTTGTGCGGGCGGAGCAGGCAATGCATCGGCAATCAGAACATCGCTTACATATCTTACTACATATTCACCTTTATTATTCTTCTTGATATTCCATGTCACTTCATAACCCTGGTTCGGGAAAAACATATTGAAGTCAACATACCCAAGTTTTGTGTCTTCGAAAATTATCCTGCATTTATAATTCGGCGCGGGAAGGTCGGTGAGTTTTACATTTGTTTCCGGAGTTGCATTTTGTAAGACTCCATTCAATACAACTTTAAAACGTTCTCCGTTTTCGGTGAACAAAATCGCATTGCTGTTTTCTGCGTAAGCGGCTATTGTGCAAATTAATAGTACGATGGCAGCAAGTAGGTTTTTCATTTTGTGTTATGTGTTTTGGGGTTGTAAAAATATAATTTTGCAGCGGACATGCTACAATCATGCCGAATATTTTTGCCTTTGGATTGGGCCATGATTTATTACAGAGGATTAAGGACTTAGGAAAGGGAGGTAATGAAAGTTTGAATTCGAGTTTTCTCGCAAAGGCGCGAAGACGCAAAGAAGGTCGATTCAATATTTAGGATAAAATTATGTTCAGAATATTCATCCCTTTTACATTCTATTTTGTAAACTTTTTATTTTATCTCAGTTTATTTTACGAGCGGATTATTCCCTTTCATGAAACTTTTTATGTTTAAGGGATTGTAATGATTTATGAATACATATTACCTTTGCGCCCTTGCGCCTTTGCGAGAAAATAAAATCTCTCGCTAAGGCCCAAGATCGAAAGATACAGTATTGAACATTTTAGAATTAATCACTTACATTCGCACAAAATTAAATCATGCGGTCCATACTGCTTATCGGTGCCGGAAAGTCATCGTCCTCTTTAATTAAATATCTTCTCGATCATGCTGCCGCCGAAAACCGGAAACTAATCGTCGCCGATTTTTCTGTCGACGCCGCCCGGGCAAAAACAAATAACCATCCTTCGTCTCAACCCGTTTCATTCGATATTAACAATGTGGCAGACCGTGAGAAATGGATTTCAGTTGCTGATATTGTGATCTCCATGTTGCCCGCACACATGCATTTACCCGTTGCGGAAGAATGTCTGAAGCAGGGGAAGAATCTGATAACGGCTTCCTATGTATCGGCTGAAATGCAGAGTTTACATTCTGAAGTAGAAAAAAAAGGATTGTTGTTTCTCAACGAATGCGGACTCGATCCCGGCATCGATCACATGAGCGCCATGGAAATCATCGACCATATTCATGCGAATGGCGGTGAGATGGTTTCATTTCGTTCGTATACGGGCGGACTCGTCGCACCCGAATCGAACGACAATCCCTGGGGCTATAAGTTTTCCTGGAATCCGCGTAACGTCATTCTCGCCGGACAGGGTACTGCGCGTTATATCGAAGATGGCAAGTACAAATACATTCCGTACAACAGACTTTTTTCACAGATCGAAAAAATACATGTCGAAGGATATGGAGATTTCGATGGCTATGCAAACCGTGATTCACTTTCATACCGCAAGTCGTACCGGTTGAACGATATTCCGACCATGATACGCGGAACACTCCGTCAGTCTCCCTATTGTTCGGCCTGGAATGTGTTTGTGAAGTTAGGATTGCCGGATGATACTTATAAAATAGAAGGCTCCGAACATCTTTCATATCGTGAATTGATCGAAGCATTTTTGCCCGGATCTTTAAAACAAAAAACATTACGAGAGCGACTCGCTGCATTCGCCGGGTTAAATTCCGATTCAGTCGAAATGAAAATGATTGAATGGACAGGAATTTTATCGGACGAAAAGCCCGGTGTTAAAGATGCTTCGCCGGCGCAGATTCTTCAGCACCTGCTAGAGCAGAAATGGAAATTAAACGATCATGACAAAGACATGGTTGTGATGCAGCATCGTTTTGAATATAAACTGAACGGAAAACAAATCAATCACACCAGTTCGCTCGTTGTAAAAGGAGATAACTCCGTCTACACCGCCATGGCAAAAACAGTCGGACTGCCCATGGCAATCGCGGCAAGATTAATACTCAATAATCAAATTACATTGAAAGGGGTTCAGATTCCTGTTCACAGTAGCGTGTACAAACCCATATTAAAAGAGTTGTCTGACCTGGGAATTAATTTTGTGGAAAAACGGACGGAGCTTGTTTGAGCTGAAGATAGTATTCACTCGTCAGTTTAATATATTCCTCGGTAACGCTTCCATCTTCCTGCTGAATTATAATTTCCTCTTCCGACAAAGCGGAAAACTGAAAACGAAATTCCATGATCACTCTCTTTTCTGCTTTACAGGCTTTCGTTTTTATACGCAACAAATGGTGACAGAATAATCCTTTGCGCTGTGCTTTGTCCATGAATTCCATTCCTTCTTTAAATGGCAGTATCACACAAAACCGTCCTTCCGGTTTGAGGATTGAAGCAACACCTTCAATGAGTTCGTCGAAAGCCAGTACTTCACTGTGTCTTGCATTTATACGCGACTCTTCCTGCGGCTTTGAAGCATGATGGAAGTAGGGGGGATTCGTTACGATGAGATCGTATTTTTCATCCTGCTGTTTCGCGAAATCCTGGAAACTCATGTGAGTGACTTTCAATTTTTCACTCCAGGGAGAAAGTGTGAAATTCTCATTGGCCTGGCAGCAGGCGCTGCTGTCGATGTCAACTGCATCAATTTGAGCACCCGATTTCTGCGCAAGCATTAAGGCAATTACACCGGTTCCGGTACCAATATCTAAAATGCGCTTTGCGTCCTTCGTTTGTACCCATGAGCCTATCAGCACAGCATCGGTGCTGACTTTCATCGCACACCTGTCCTGGTTAATCGTAAACTGACGGAAGTGAAAAATGGTCTCACTCATAAATGGCTGAATTAAAGGTAGGAAAAAAAGGGATTCGTTGTATATTTATGAGATTCCTGCTTTTCGTATTGGAAAATATTAAATAGTCACATTTATGCTAAAAGTAATACAGGAAGAGGGTCAATTGTAACTGGACCTATCCATCCTACCAAGTACATATTGCCAGAGTGTTTTTCATGTTATTAATTCGTAGCGAAAATAGCTTCGTTATGGATGCATGTATAAAAATTTGTGCGATACGAAATGCCATCAATGGTTAAAAAAGTTTTTGATGTGTTTCCTGACTGGAAAGTCATTCATCTGGAAGGATTTTTCCCATAATTTTACTATCTTGGTTTAACTATTCCTCAAACTTTAAGGATACTGTACAACGGAATTATTAAATGAAAACTAATTCAAGATGTAGTTGGTCGGATGGATATGTTGGACTAAGTGTAGTCTTGAGAATTCAATAAATATTAATGAAATAGAAAGTGGAGTTTATTATTATTCTGTTTTTGTTGACAATTTTATTGCAGGTCGAGGTAAAATAATTATTACCAAATAAATATACTCAAATTGAGAACTATCTTCTTTATATATTTCTTAAGTTATACTAATATTTCATATTGTCAATTTCAGAAAAGATATGGTATTAATTACCATGTGCAGGGAATTCATGGATTAAAGCAACATAGTAATGTAAATAGAATTATGTATAGTTATGGTCGTTGCATGTTTGGTAATACTCCTACACAATTGACACCGGCATTATTAACAATTGATAGTTTAGGGGAGCCGGTGTCTTCTTATTTGCTTCGTACAAATAGTTGTGATACATTTTATAATTTTAAAGATTTGGAATATCTCGGCAGGTACACATATTTAGTTGGTGGTATTGTTAAGGATACATTTTCAAAAGCAGCTGTTTATTTGTTTGACGAACTAAATATTAATTCAAATGGATACTATTTCCAGGTGAATAGTTCAAATACATTTGATCAGATTGTTGCAGATACTATTAATTCTGCCATTTATATATCAGGTCATATTGATACAACTAGTTCAACAAATGTCGATAACTGCTCATTTTTATGTAAATTCGATACTCTGTTGAATATTTATTGGTCAAAGATCTTAACTTATCCTGCTGATCTTTTAATAAAGGATTTTAAAATCATAAGTGATGGCTCAATTATTTGTTGTGCAAATTTTATAGATTTGGGTGGTACACTTACAATGATTTTATTTAAAATGGATTCATACGGGAATTTGATATGGTCAAAAAAGTATGAACCGGGCAATTACTATTCCAGTTGTAATTCTATTATTTTAGAGCAAGGAAATATATTTGTATCTGGAAATACAATTGATACTTCAAGTGGCAATAATTGTACATTCTTAATGAAACTAGATACGAACGGATTAATTCTATGGTGCGCGCACTACGATTTTTTCACTGGAAATGGAAGTAATCTGTTAAGAACTATGGAAGGAGGATTTATACTTACAAATGTTGTAACAGACAGCGGGATAACGGGTTTAGCACAGATTAAAATTGATTCATTGGGATATATTGAATGGAATTCGAGATATTCAAATACAAGCTGGAATATCACTTATTATCAGGTTAATGGTCCAAATGGCTCAATATTTACAGTGTCTCCATCAATTATACCTGGAACCGGCGGTAATCCTGACACTAAGTATATTTATCTAATAAATTCTAAGAGTAATGGAATATCTGGATGTTATGAATCAAACTTTCCAATAGTCTACAAAAATTATAATAATTTTAATATAGCAAATATTATTATAAATGTTCACGATACTTTATTAGTCAAAAGCAATTTCACATTCGTAAAAGATTCAATAAATCTTATAGAAGATGTTTTGTGTTCTACTATTTCAATTAATGAAATTGATCCTTTAGTTAGTGATGTTAAGATTGTTTATGACTCAGATTTTAATTATGTGAAATTTCAATTCAATGCAATTGAACCTAACCTTGGAGAACTAATTTTTAATAACATTGAGGGGAAGGTATATGAAAAGTATAGTATCAGACAATTTGCTGGATTTAATGAATTTAAAATAGATATTTCAAAAATAAAAAGTGGAATATATTTTCTTAGATATCAGGTTAATGGTTATCAAGTTACTAAAAAAATATTAAAATTTAATTTAGGTTTTTGACCGAAGTATTTATTATCGTTTAGGAATTATTTAATTTTGTTTTAATGATTCAATCTTTTCCTGAATATATGCCTCAAAATGCACAACTTTAAAATTCTGTGTGAAAGGTATCCATCCAATTTTCATATTATTTAGTTTGGGGGGGGATATTTAACGATTAGGAACAAGTATAGTTAAAAATTCGATATGGCAATCTCGGAAATTTATTAGAGTCCAATACTATAACGACAAGGAACTCTATCGGAAATATTAATGGTTTTTATTTTTCGCTATGAAATAAATATTTTATTTCTTTGCCAGCGAAAGTTCAACTATGACCCAACTCCTCAGGCATTTTATCAGCATTTTTATTTTCATTTACCTGGCATTCGTTGCCCAGCGCATATTTTTCATCCTGTCATCGTATGATAATTTCAGGCAGTTGAACGGAACCGAAATTCTATCGGTGTTTCGTCATGCGGTTTCAATGGATGTGGCATCGGCCTGCGCCACTCTGTTAATTCCGTTGCTGTTCTGCATATTGCTTTTCGGCCGGATTGATTTACTGGGACGCTGGTCGAGGGTCTATGTTTCGATACTGCTTGTTTTAACCGGATTTATTAACGCCTGCGATGCGGCACTGTTTACGACCTGGGGAACGAGAATTAATCACCAGGCTATTTCTTATCTCGCATATCCGAAAGAAGCTGTATCAAATGCATTTCAGCTAAAATACTTTTGGATGCTTATAGCATTTATTGTTTTTACCTTGATTTTAATCCGCGTTTATAAAAAGTATTTTCATACCGATTTAAATAGCAAACCCGGCATAGCGGGAAAAATTTTATTTATTTTATTGATGGGATTCATTCTGATCATAGGAATTAGAGGCGGATTTCAGACATTCCCGCTTGACAGAAGCTGGGTGTATTTTTCCAGACATTCCGCATTGAATCAGGCCGCGGTAAACAGTACATGGAATTTCATTCATGCCGTTACTGATCCGGTAAGTATAAAAGAAAATCCCTATAAGTTTTTGCCGGAACAGGATGCGAGAAAGATTATTGAGGAAATGCATCAAATGAAAGATGATTCTGTCATTCCGTTTCTGAATACGAAAAGGCCTAACATAATTCTTGTCATGCTCGAAAGTTTCAGCTCCGATGTAATGGCAGCATTTGGCGGGGACAAAAAGATCACTCCTAACATGAATGAACTGTGTAAAGAGGGTTTACTGTTTACGAATTATTATACACCCGGCTTCCGCACCGAGCAGGGGCTGGCAGCTCTCGTCAGTGGTTTCCCTTCGCAGCCGACTACCACAATTATCCGTCAGTTCGGAAAATTTGATAAGCTTCCTTCTATAGCGCGTACGCTCGATTCGGCCGGATATATTTCAAGTTATTACTATGGCGGTAATCTGCATTTCGCATTTACAGGCTCCTACCTTCAGTCATCCGGATTCGATAAGATCATCGGCGAAAATGATTTTCAGATAAATCGTAAAACCGAATGGGGCGCGTACGATGAAGAATTGTTTCGTTTTTTCAATGTAGATATGAAGAGTACTGCGCAACCGTTCTTCTCAATCATCATGACCTCTACAAATCACGAGCCTTTCAATGCGAACGTAGAAAAAATAAATGCAAGCACTCCGGGTGACTGGTGTGGTGATTATATAAATACGATTCATTACACCGACAAGTGCATAGGGGAGTTCATGGCTGATCTGAAAAAGCAATCGTGGTATGATAATACTCTTATAGCCATCGTATCGGATCATGCTCATTCTTGTCCGAATAAACATGAATATAATTCTCCTCCACGTCATCACATACCCTTATTACTCCTCGGAGGAGCACTGAAGAACGAGTACATCGGCAAAACAAATGATCAGGTTGCATCACAAGTTGATTTTCCTGCGACGATTCTTTCTCAGCTCGGACTTCCCCATAATCAATTTCCATGGAGCAAAAATATTTTCAGTCCGTATTATCAACCTTTCGCTTACTATGCATTTGACGATGGCTTTGGTATGGTGTCATCAAACAATGAGGTGGTGTATGATCATAAATTGAAAAAAGTAATATTGGGAGATTCCGTTGATACAGATTCATTGACAATTAAAGGCAAGGCTTATCTGCAGCGACTGATTGATGAGTATATTGAAGTTAATGCACGATAGGAATATTAAAAACATATTTTAGATAAGTCTGTCAATCTTTGTTAATTTATATGTAATTTTATTATCTATTTTAATACATTTCAATATGAAAAAATTGCTTATTGTAATATTTTTATCACTAAGTACAAATTGTTTCGGAACCCATTTGCATGCAGGTGATTTGACATTTAGAGATTTGGGAGGAAATTCTGTTGAATTCAGAGTTACCTTATATTGTGATACGTCATCTACTGCCGATAGTACGATTGTTTTATGGTATGGAGATTCAACACATGATACAGTGGTTGTTTCTTCAATGCAAAACATGTTAGATTCTAATATTGTTATGAAAATATTTTTCAAAACGCATGTATATAATTCTAATGGCGACTATCATGTTCGTTGCGAAGTCCAAAACAGGGTAGCCAATATCAGCAACATTCCTAATTCATCTGCCACCGGGATGTGTTTATCAGCTTATCTAAATTTAAATCCATTTCTGGGGACGAATGATTCACCAATTTTCGGAATGCATGCCATGGATAAAGGAATTGTAAATCATCCATATGTTTATTCTTCAGCTGTGATTGAAGCAGATGGCGACAGTCTTTCTTATGAATTAGCTGAATGTTTAAACTACGATTGTGATACAATTGTAGGGTATTCATTTCCGGTAACGTCTAATATTTTTCGAATAGATAGCCTCACAGGAATTATCACATGGGATTCACCGTTAGTGGAAGGATATTGGAATGTACGAATGATTATCAGAGAATTCAGATTTGGAGATGAAATCGGATACGTCACCCGGGATCTGCAATTTATTATTGAAAGCGGAATCGGCATTTCCGAATTGGATCCGAATTCATCAGCAACTTTCGTATACCCTAATCCGACTTACAATGAAATTTATATTCAGCAATTACCGGGTTCAATTCGATATGACGGTTTTAAAATATTTACTTTAACAGGACAAATGATCTTTTCGGGCAAACTGGAGAAGCAAAGTATATCATTAAAAGATCTTGCCTGTGGGGTTTATATTCTTTCTTTACTTAATGACAACCAAACTGAGAATTTTAGAGTCGTCAGGAAATAATTAAAAAAAACCGGAGCTTAACACTCCGGTTTTCACGTTTAGTTGATGAAATGAAACAAAAGAAATTGCGGTAGTGTGTTAGTTACCGGTGTTAGAGATGAAAAGTTTTTTAGTCATGTTAGTTGTAGTTGATAGTACGCTGATCAGGTAAACG
>CAZAON010000201.1:0-4552 GCA_964486655.1 uncultured Flavobacteriales bacterium | reverse complement strand
CACTACGAAAATCTATATTAACTTTATCCAACAGAACCGTGACTACGTACACCCCGAAAACATTGAGCCACCAAAGACTTTTTGCATAAATACAAACACGCCGGTAGCACGAATGATTGAAAAGGGTATCATGCGACTTGGAAAGCCGGTGCAGGATATCGAAGGAGCCATTGAAAATGTGGGTAAGCTCGAGATCTTCAAGATGGAAAAGAACATGAACATACTGGCAACCATAGCCGGAATTGCTCCCATGTTCGGATTTTTAGGAACCATATTCGGAGTTATTAAGATCTTCTATGAAATTGCCCAGCAAAATAGTCTGGAGATAAACACTATTTCAGGCGGATTGTACGTTAAGATGATATCGAGTGCGACAGGACTTTTGGTTGGTATGATTGCATATGCAGGCTATCACTATCTGGTTCACCTCATTGACCGTGTAATTAATAAGATGGAAATAAATGCGGTTGAGTTTATTGATCTCCTTGAAGAACCGGTTAAGGTTAATTAAAAATTAAAAATTCTAATTACGATACTGACGCGATGAATTTAAGAAGAAGAAACAGGGCAGTTGGGGAAGTATATTCAGCTTCATTGAATGACATCATGTTCTTTCTGCTGTTGTTTTTTCTCATTACATCAACCATGGCAACACCGAATGTGTTAAAGTTGTTATTGCCTAATGCGAAAAGCGGCACGCAGAGTGTGAAACATCCTATTATCATTTCCGTTACAGAGGATCTAAAGTATGCTGTAAACAATCAGCCTGTCAATGCCGAAGAAATGGAAGCTACGCTATCCGGAATAATCGCCGGCCAGCCTGATCCGACCGCGCTTCTTAAAGTTGATAAGGCTATACAGGTACAAAACCTGGTTGATCTGTTAGACATCGGAAACCGGTTGAAGATAAAAATGGTGTTAGCAACACAAACATCGAAGAAACAATAAATGGATGCTTCCATAAGGTCCCGCTCGGCCTTGATAACAGTAGCGATTCACGTTGCACTTATTCTAATCCTGATTTTTAGTTTCATGAGGACGCAGATTCCGCCATTCCCCGAGGCGAATGGAGGAGGTGGCGTGCTAATCAGCATTGGCACATTAGCCGAAGCATCGGGTGATATTCAGCCTATGAGTGAAAATGTTTCTGTTTCTCCTGCTCCCGTAGTTTCAAAAAATACTCCTCAGGAAGAGGAAGAATATGCGACTCAGGAAACAGAAGAAGCTCCCGTTGTAAAAGTTAATAAGGACAAGAAAAAGGAAACAGTTGTAGCCAAAGCTGAGCCGAAAGTAACCCCGGTAAAGCCGGCTGAGCCAAAGAAAGCGGATCCGAATGCATTGTATCCGGGTAAAAACACTTCAAAATCTCAGGGAACCGGACAGGGTGCGGGCGATCAGGGCGAGCGAAACGGTGATCCTTTTGCAAAATATACGGGTAAAAGCGGAACAGGAACTGCAGGGTCCGGAGGCGGATCAGGTAATTCAGATGGCCCGGGTTCCGGATCAGGAGCTCCCGGAACAGGTATTTCGTTTAGTCTGGCCGGAAGAAATCTCGTTAAAAAACCTTCTATCAGTGACAATTCTCAGGAAACAGGAAAAGTTGTCGTTGATATCACCGTAGATAAAGACGGTAATGTCGCTTATGCAAACCCCGGTGTAAAAGGAACCACAACTTCTTCTACGCTGCTTTTTAAGCTTGCAAAAGACGCGGCATTACGTGCGAAGTTTTCGCCATCCGACAACGGAGCGGATATCCAAAGAGGTACGATCACTTTTGTTTTTGTGGTGCAGTAGATTGAGGTTGCTTGCCCTGAACGATGCCGAGGACTTGTTTCGGGTTTCGGGTTTCGGGTTTTTGCATTGATTTTAGTATTGATAAGAATACAAGCCTCTTTTTAGATTTTCTGACTTCGGGATTAATTTTAAGTTTGTATCCCCTGTATTTCTATTCGCCTTCCAAATTGAATTACCAGCAAACCATCGATTTCCTTTATAGTCAGTTGCCCATGTTTCACCGCATCGGAGCCGCTGCTTATAAGGCTAATCTGGATAATATTATTGCCATATCAAACCTCACCGGAAATCCTCACAACAGGTTTAAAACCGTACACATTGCCGGCACAAATGGAAAGGGTTCCGTTTCAAATATGCTGGCTTCTGTTTTCATGGAGGCAGGTTATAAAGCCGGACTTTTTACTTCGCCGCACCTCAAAGATTTCAGGGAACGAATAAGAGTAAACGGAGAAATGATTACAGAAAACTTCGTTATTGATTTTGTTGATACTTATTCCGTCATTTTTGATAATATAAAACCAAGCTTCTTCGAATGGACTACTGCATTGGCTTTTGCCTTTTTCGCAGAGCAAAATACGGATGTTGCAATCATTGAAACCGGATTAGGCGGCAGACTTGACTCGACAAACATCATTACGCCCGAACTTTCGATTATTACAAACATCAGTTATGATCATATGAATTTGCTCGGTGATACTCTGGAAAAGATCGCATCCGAAAAGGCGGGAATAATCAAAAAGGGCGTACCGGTTGTAATTGGTGAAAGACAACATGAATGTGATCATGTTTTTTCGAACAAGGCAGCTGAAATGAAATCAGAAATTGTTTTCGCCTCCGATCATTTTATTGCAGAGAGAGGTTCTGTTTCTCTGACTGATCAATCGTTCACGATTCATAAAGATCGTTCGGTTTATCATAATGATTTGAGGATTGGCCTGCGCGGAATTTATCAGCAGAAAAATATCTGCACGGTTGCACAGTCTTTCGAAAAGCTAAAAGGCAGATTTGATAAACTTGACGCGGAGGCTTTCATCAAAGGCGTGGCAAATGTTCGCCTGAATACCGGATTAAGAGGAAGGTGGGAAATACTGAATAACCATCCGCTTACCATTGCTGACATCGGGCATAACGAAGCCGGCATTCAGATGGTAGTTGAACAGTTGAACGAATTGCTTTCGGAAAGGAAAGAGGCAAAACTTCATATTGTATTTGGTGTGGTAAATGATAAAGATTCTGACAGCATACTAAAATTGCTGCCACTCAATGCGAATTACTATTTTTGCAGGGCAGATATGCCCAGGGCACTGGATGTTGACAAATTAGCCGTTAAAGCTGAATCGTTTCAATTAACAGGGCGTAAGTATAATTCGGTAAAAGAAGCTTACGAAGGTGCTCTAAAAAATGCATCGGAAAATGATATCGTATTTATCGGTGGCAGCACCTTTGTCGTCGCAGAGGTGATTTAAAATATTCCAAATATCAAAATATGTATTTGAACAGAGCGGTATTCTTATTACTAATTTTTTTCAGCTGCAGCATAAATAGTTTTGCAGGTGACACCCTGGTTCACGCAGGGTCATCATGGAAATACCTCGATGACGGCAGTGATCAGGGATCTGTTTGGGTTCAGAACGGATTTAATGATTCGGCCTGGAGCGTGGGAAATGCGGAATTCGGATATGGTGATAATGACGAAACAACGGTTATCAGTTACGGAAGTGATTCTACCCAGAAATATATTACAACTTATTTCAGGAAATATTTTAATGTAACAGACAGTTCAGTTTATAAGGGACTCAGGGTATATATTAAAAGAGATGACGGATTAATTTTATATCTCAACGGGCAGGAAATTTACCGCAGCAATATGCCAACGGGATCGATTGACGATGACACCAGGGCTTCCTGGTATATTGATCCGGGTTCCGAGGAATATTTTTTTCTCATTAGACTCGACAATGCATTAATAAACGGTACAAATGTTCTTGCAGCAGAAGTGCATCAGGACAGTCGTTCAAGCCAGGACATGAGTTTCGATCTCATGATGATCGGTGATCCAGAGGCGGAACTGATCCGCAGTCCTTATCTGCAATCTTCGACAACTCATTCGATAAAGGTTTGTTACCGCACATCTGTTCCCGAAATATCTAAAGTTTATTATGGAACTTCTATTGCCTATTCCGATTCTGTAGTTGATACTATATTGGTACTGGAGCATGCTATTGAATTAACAGGATTAAATCCGTCAACTAAATATTATTATTCTGTCCGCTCCTCAAATAAAGAACTGGCCGGAGATACTTCATATTTTTTTTATTCAGCTCCCACAGCCGCTTCTCACCAACCGGTCAGGATATGGGCGATGGGCGATATCGGAAGAGGATCTGTTCAGCAACTCGCAACCCGTGATGCTTATTATAATTACAGCTCTAATAAGTATACCGATTTGATGCTCTGGATGGGCGACATTGCATACTGGGTAGGAAGCGATGAAGATTACACCGTAAATATTTTCAGGAATCAATATGTGGATATTCTGAAGAAGACTGCACTTTTTACTTCGACCGGAAATCATGATGAGTACAGCGCTTCAACAAACAATCAGACCGGTCCGTATTTTAATATATTTAATCCACCCGCAAATGGCGAGGGCGGCGGCGTACCTTCCGGAACGGAGTCCTATTATTCGTTTAATTATTCGAATATTCATTTCGTCTGCCTTGAATCATTCATAGATTCATTAGGTCTTACAAATGCA
>CAZAON010000200.1:0-9629 GCA_964486655.1 uncultured Flavobacteriales bacterium | reverse complement strand
GAAGAAGAAAAGGAGGAAGCAATTGTGCATGAAACGGGTCAGGTTACAGATGCCGATGGAAATGTTTATAGTACGGTTAAAATTGGAAATCAGTGGTGGATGACTGAAAATCTAAAGGTCAGACATTTTCGTAATGGTGATATTATACGATATAATCAATCAGTAAGTGACTGGCAGGATTCTATTCCTTCTTGTTGTCTTTATGATAATAATTCTACGGCACCCGGATTATTGTATAACTGGCATGCCGCTTCAAAAGACATTGCTCCGGATGGATGGCATGTGCCTACCGACGATGATTGGAAGCAATTGGAAATATTTCTTGGAATGACACCTGAAGAGGTGAGTAAAAAGGGTTGGAGAGGATCAAAGGAAGGTGATAAACTAAAAGTTGAAGGAACAGTTGGATGGACATTTTATGATGGAGTTTGGGCGACGAATGAGAGTGGATTTTCAGCAACAGCCGGCGGTTCAAGATTATTTAATGGGACATGGGGAAATCCGTCATTATTTTCAACAGGATTCTGGTGGACATCATCTGAATCATCATTTGGATCTTCGAACGCTTTTTATCGGTATCTGGATTATAAAAAATCATCCATATTAAGATCGCATTGTGAAAAGGAATATGGATTTAGTATCAGGTGCGTAAAAGATTGAGTTTTATTTAGCAGTTGGTAATGCAGGTAATTTAAAATGATTGCCTGCATTTTTTATTTTATCACATTCAATTAACAAACTATTTAAAATAATAATAAATTAAATAGTAATCTTTAAAGTCGTTTAAGTTGGTAATATATAAATAATAATATCATAAGATTTATTTTCTCTTGCACCCATATTTCATGTACATATTTGCACATCATCAAAATAGATGATTTAAAAAAGATAAACATGAAAAATAAATCTATTAAAAAAATTCTAACGGCAGCATTTGGTATGTTGTTATTAAACATGCCGGCTCAATCACAAACTAATTTAGGGACAGCATGCGGTTGTCCTCCGGTAAGCAGCAGACCTACTGTGCTAATGTCAACATTGGCAGTAAGTGGCGGAGCAACAGACGGAGATCTTTTAGCAGGAAACACAATTCTCAATTGTGATAAGACTTATATTCTGGATAAAAAGATTTATGTTCCGGACGGTAAAAATCTTACGATTAATCCGGGTACTGTTGTAAAAGGAAGATTTTTTGCATCTGCTACAAATGCTACAGCTCTTGTAGTGCAACGCGGTGGTAAATTATTTGCGAGTGGTACGCCTGACTGTCAAATAGTATTTACTGCTGAGGCGGATAATCTTGATGGTTCTTACCCGATCGGTACAGTAGGACAGTGGGGTGGAATTTTGATTGCAGGAAAAGCATCAAACAATCTTACGCTTGCTGCAAACGGACCTTTCCAGGCTGGCGTGGGTGATGGAAAGTTATGTGTTGCTGACGGTATCGGAACGTTTGAAGGATTTGCATCTTCAAACAGCAGAGACCAGTTTGGAGCAACTCCGGGATCATTTGACGACAATGATAATTCAGGTATAATTAAATATGTATCAATAAGACATTCAGGCGCTGTTTTACAGGTGGGTGGTGAGATTAACGGTTTAACTCTCGGATCAGTAGGACGCGGAACAACAATTGAGCATATTGAAATCGTATCATGCGCTGATGACGGAATCGAATTTTTTGGTGGTACCGTAAATGTTAAATACTATGCTTCTTTATTTGGAAATGACGATATGTTCGACTGGGATGATGGTTATACAGGTAAAGTACAATTTTTATTTGGTTTGAAAACCGATAATACAGCAAGTGTTGATTCTGATAACGGTTTTGAAATGGATGCAGACGATCAAAAGTCGAATTTATTACCGAGATCTCATCCGATTATTTACAATGTAACGATGATTGGAAATAACAAATCATCATTAACAAGTGATAATAGCGGACTTGCGGCAATAGAAGCGAAAGAACTGACTGAAGGTGAAATTTACAATTCAGTATTTTCGAATTTCCGTTATGGATTCAATGTAATAAAGGCCCTGGGAACAAGAACAGGTACAAGCGAAGCATATCATAATTGGGCAAATACCGGAGGAAATGGAAGTAACAGCTTAAAGATTAAGTGTAATACTTTCGTAAACGTTACAAATGGATTAGCCATTGATAAAAATGCTTCCGGTGGTTTCGGTTCAGCTTCGGACATAACACAATTTACTACTACAGACAAAAATGATGTAGTTTCGTCGGTTGCCGGTTTTGATTATGTTTTCGGTGTAAATAATACGACGAATGTAATTAGTCACCAGGTTGATGCTGTACCGAACCCTGCATTATCTGTTACAGGATGCCCGACTCCTCCGGTTGACGGATTTTATTCTCCTGCACCATATCGCGGAGCATTTGATCCTGCAGGTAAAAACTGGTTGTCGCAGTGGGCATATGCTTCAATACTTGCAGTAACTCCGGGTCTTCAGGCTTGTCCAACCGATATTAATGGAGACGGTGTAACCAATAACGTTGACTTTTTACAACTGCTTGGTAAGTTCAATCAGTCATGCCAGTAATCAACGGCTATAAAATATAAGACTGATGAAAAGAATAATATCGGGATTAATATTTTTTCTGGTTTCAATTTTCGCGAATGCGCAAAATGGGTTAGAAGGAATTATAGTTGAGAAATATTATGTATCTAATTCAGCAGATTCTGCAGGAAGCATTGGCTTGCTTCCTGCAGGTTCTGTTACATACAGAATATACGTTGATATGTTGCCGGGATATAAATTTCAGGCCGCTTATGGTGTGAACGGGCATCCGTTAGTATTAAACACTACTACCGCATTTTTCAATAATGAGGACAGAGGCGCTATTACGCCTACTTATTCAAAAGTTCAGGCCAGGGGAAATTCAGTAATGCTCGATTCATGGTTATCAGTCGGTGCAGCCTGTTCAGGGAACTTTGGAATATTAAAATCAGAAGATGATGTGGCATTAGGCGGAGCAACTGTAATAAACAGTAATGTTCCTCCGATTCTGCAAAACAATGATGCCAGTGCCGGTATTCCACTTACAACTCAGGATGGAATATATCTTGGAACGACTCAGGCTGTCACATTTGTTGGAATTCCTGCAGCAGATCTTGATGTTTTTGATGCCGTAAGCAATGTCGGGAATTCGTTCACAACATCTAATGGATCATGGGCCTCGTTAAATGGTTCAACTGGTCCGGTTGCTTCAACAAATAAAGTTCTCATCGCGCAAAGGACAACAAAAGGAGTATTTCATTTTGAACTTAATATTCAAATCGGTACTCCAACCGGCGGTGTTGAGAATTACGTCGCTTCTAATCCAACGGGAACAGAGATTACTCTTCCAAGTTTAACTGGAACATTTGGTGGTTCAAATACGCCACCGACTGTCAGCATAACTTCGCCATCCAATAATTCAAATTTTTTAACCGGAGCTTCGGTTACTATCAATGCAACTGCGGCTGATGTTAATGGTTCTGTTAGTTCGGTTGAATTTTTAGTTGATGGTGTATCTGTCGGAACGGATAATTCAAGTCCGTATTCCGGTACATATACAGCAGCCGTTGGAACGCATACAATTACTGCAAGGGCAACAGATAACCAGGGTGCACAAACAACTTCCGCTCCGATAACAATTATCGTTGGGAATAATGTTCCGCCTGTAGTTTCAATTACTGCTCCTGCTTCAGGAGCGGTTGTGTCGGCGCCATCTGTTGTTACAATTACCGCAACCGCTACTGATGCGGATGGAATCGCCCAGGTGCAATTTTATGTTAACGGCGGACTTGTTGGCACTGATAACTCATCGCCATATTCTGTTAACTGGACAAGTGTTATAGGTACAGCAAATATTACAGCAGTAGCAACTGACTTGCTTGGAGCGCAATCCACAAGTTCAATTGTTACAATTACTGTTGCTGATCCTAATATCCCATATAAGATTATTGGCTCAACAAATCCGTGCGTGTCCTCTTCTTTTTGTCTTCCTGTAAATGCGATTGACACGGTTGATAATGTTATTGGATATGATATTGTATTAAATTACAACAAAAATAAAGTTGCGCCCACAGGTGTGATAACGGTCGGAAATGCGTTAATTAATCCGACTTATGTTGACGTTCTCTATAGTATTGACAGCGTAAACGGAAAACTGAATATTTCACTGTTCTTTAACGGAAGCGCTCCTTCTAACTCTGAATTCCAGGGAATGGGAAATTTATTTTGCGCAGAGTTTAATAAAACAGCCGGATTCAATTCGAACGACAGCTCTGATTTCAGCATTTCGTCTCTATTGGAAAGTTATTTTAACGGTGTTTCGCAAAAAAATGTTGATCCCGGAAAATACATTTCATTTCGCGACAGTTCTTTCAGAGCAAGTTTGAAATTCTGGAAAAACGGAACGCCGATGCCGTATAATCCTTCTAACCCTGCTTCTAACCTGATCACAAATATTTATGGAAACAATAGCAGCTGTACGGCTCAGTCGGTTACCGCAATCCAGCCTGATGTGAACGGACAGTTTTCATATGATATTATTAACGGCACGGACATTACAATTTCTCGAGATATTCTTGGAACAACAAGTGTGCAGCCGGTAGTAAACGGATTCGATGCATTGTTAACAAGAAGAGCATTGATACAGGATCCAACATATATTCCAACTGTGTACGAAATGCTGTCGATGGATGTGAATCTGGATGGCAGGTTGAGTGCAGGTGATGTTTCACAAATTAATCAGCGCGCTGTTTTAATGATTCCTGAATTCAAACAAGCATGGAATTATAATTCAGGCGGAACTTCAAATGGACAGCCTTCAAAGGATTGGTTGTTTATTGATTCCGCTACCGTATCTGCCGGTGCGGCGTATCATATTTCGACAACGTTTCCATCCAATGACGGAGTAGGATATTCAAAAGACAGAATACCGACTATTTCATTTTGCCAGCCAGTACCTGTTACAAATCCGGCAACATGTCCGCAGTTCAGTAATACTTCTTATGTTGGAGTTCTCATTGGTGATATTAACGGAAATTTCGATTCTGTAGGATCTTCAGGCGTTTTCAGACTAAGTGAAAATAATAAACTGAAATTTGAGGTTTCGCAAGCATTATATAAAGACGGAGTTGTTGAGATTCCTCTTTATGGTGAATCTGATATGAATGTCAATGCAGTGGATTTCGCTTTAACTATTGACGATTATAAATTAATTCCGGATGGAGTTCGTGAAATTTCGGGATCGATTCAATCGCTAATGAAATACAATGAGGCGGATAAGACTGTCAGATTTACATCGAATTGCTTTGAAAAATACAATCTGAGTTTGCCGGTAATTTATCTGAGATTCAAATTGCAATCCGGTGATTTCAACTCCGACATGTTAAAGGATGCAGAAGGATTTATTAACGGCGAAAGAGTGAGAGTTCAAAGCGATGATAAAGGCAAAATGGATAACCCTTCCGGTTTCTCTGTTGTTTATCCTAATCCTGCAAATTCAATATTACATGTTGTTGTGACGGCAGAATCATTTATTAAGATTTATGATGCTGAGGGTCGGGTTGTTTCTGAAAGAAGAGCAGAAGGAAGCAGCGATGAGGCAATTAATATTTCCGAATTTCAAAATGGAGTATATTTTGTGAAAATTATTGGAAATAATTCAACAGAAGTGAAAAGAGTAGTGGTTAGTAAATAGATTCCTGTTAGTGTGGGGCTCTTTGAATTAAGAGCCCCTTATTTTATTTAATAAATTATTTTATGAAGCAGAAAATCAAATTTAGTATTCTATTAGTACTTTCTTTATTTTTATTTCAAAGCAAATTGGTCAGAGGAAGCAGCAGCACAATCAATCTCGCCGATTCGGTAGTTTTTGATTTGTCTCAGGCTGTAATTAATGGAAATAATATTGACATACCCGTTTCTATCTTGAGCGATGATACAATATTTGCTCTTGATTTTTCCATGAAGTTTAATCATCTGAATCTGACATTCGATACAATCCTTAATCCGACATTATATATCACATCATTTTACTATTACAATCCGGCCGATTCTACATTAAGATTTACTTCATACAGTATGCATCAATATGCAAATGATTCACCATTGGTTGTAATCAGATTTACTATGTTGAATACCATGATTGCCGGTCCGGATCTTTATGACATGTTTTCATATCTGAACGGGGATACTTGCAGTACAAAGTATATAGATTTACTGCCCACAGGAATCAGGAGTTTGGTACAATCATCTGATCGTATAAGCATGTATCCAAATCCGGCGAATCATTTTGTTACTATATCATCTTTCGAAGGAGATGGCATTGAAGTTTTTGATATTTCAGGCAGATTGGCATTTTCTATCGATAAAAGTGACTCTGAACAAAGAATCGATATTTCGGGTTTGCCCAATGGAGTTTATGCTATAAAAACGAAAAATCGGCAAAAAAGAGCTATTTCTATGAAATTGCTGGTTGAGCATTAGTCATTATACCGGCAATAAATACTGCATCCTGTTTATGACTTTATAGGATGTAAATGGCCTACTGACATTGATTGTCATGGGCCATTGTTTTTTAAGGAGAATTGCTTACTTTTAGAATTCGCTAAAAAATACTATTATGAGGGGATTCTACATTGCAATTGTATTGCTATTTATGGGTATTGGAACGAGAGCCCAGATATTTACCTGGAACGGTTTCGAGGCCATTTTTGACAACCAGACTGATACCGTTCATGTACCTGTTTCGGGTTTACCTGCCGGCATTGATACAACATTTGGAATTGCCCATGCATGTTTTACGATTACACATACTTATATCGGAGATCTTACCATAAAGTTAGTATCACCTGCGGGGATGAGTGTAACACTAGTTCAAACAAAAGGCGGATCAGGTAACGATTATTCGGGAACTTGCGTCGGAGCGGATGGTACATTATTCAGTAATTCAACGGCTCCTTTCAATGGAATATTCATTCCTGTTGGTGATCTTACCTCGTTTAATAACGGACAAAATCCAAATGGAGACTGGCTTTTTATTGTGAGTGATCTTGCGAATGCGGATACGGGGTCAATTCATTTCCTGAGTCTCGAATTTGTAAATAATCCGCCACGTGTTTCAAACTCAATTCCTCCTCCTGCTGTACCTACCGGTACTTATGTCTGGCCCGGTGTTGCATGTCCGGGCGGTGCCGGAGCGTGCGACCTCCTTCCTGACATGACTGCTTCGGCAAAAGAAATACAGCTTAATCATAATGAAACTCCCGGATTCCTGTATGTGTCCAATGCGACGCCTAATATCGGATATGGTCCTATGGAGATTTATGGAATAGATTCATGTTATTGCGGCAACACACTTGTTCCCTGTAGTACAACCTGTCCCGGCAATGATTATATTCAACATGTAATCAAGCAAAGAATTTATCAGAAATTGCCGGGAACAGATACATTGACTTATTATGATCGTACTGCCGGTAGAATGACATATCACGCAGCACATGGACACCTTCATGTTGATAATTGGTCCAGCTATACATTGAGGACACCAACATCAAATCCGGATGCACGAACATGGCCAATTATAGGAACCGGGACAAAGCAGAGTTTTTGCCTGATCAATCTTGGGAATTGCAATAGTAATGTCGGACAATGCAAGGATAATCTGGGAAATAACATATCTACACTTCCAAACCATAATTTAGGATTTCATTCAGGTTGTGGTCTGACTCAGGGTATTTATGTAGGTAATTATGATGTTTACAGCATATCGCTTAACGATCCGATTCCATTAAACAATGTTTGCAATGGAACATATTATGTTGTTTCGATCACTGATCCGGATAATGATTTCGTTGAAAGCGATGAGAATAATAATTGGGTTGCTGTTCCAATAACATTAACACAGCAAAGTGCAGCCCCTTCGATTACAGCATCCGGACCTTCAGCTATTTGCCAGGGAGACAGTGTAATGCTTACTGCAAGCATTGCGAGTAATTATTTGTGGTCAACAGGAGAAACAACTCAGTCAATTGTTGTCAGGGACTCAGGCTCCTACACCGTAGCGACAGATTGCGGTGGTTCTTATAGTACTTCGTCTGCATTCAATTTATCCTTTAAACAAATTAATCTGAATGCATCGTCTGTACCATCTGCAACATGTAGCGGAGATGCGGTTCAGTTAAACAGCAGCGCCACTTCGACTTCGACTTCTAATGGTCAGACAGAATTTTCAACCAACCAGCAGGTTTTTATTCCGGATAATAATACAACAGGCGTAACTTCGCCTATCGTTGTTTCGGGTGTAAATCCGGCTACATTGTCTGCAAATTCAGTTATATCGGTTAAAATGAATATCACCCATACCTATGATGGTGATCTAAAAGTTTCGCTAATTGCTCCAGACGGAAATACGATAGTATTGAGTAACAGAAGGGGTGGTAGCGGACATAATTTTACGAATACCATTTTCACAATGTCGGCGTCTGCTTTGATCAGTGCAGGTTCCGCTCCTTTCACCGGTTCTTATAAGCCTGATGAAAGTTTTTCGCTGTTAACCGGAAATGTAAATGGAACATGGATGTTAAAAGTTCAGGATCTTGCGAATGTTGACACGGGCAGGATCCGGGACTGGTCAATTACGGTGAGTAATCTTGTATCTGAGTCGTTTTCATATACATGGAGTTCTCAGCCTCCGGGATTTTCATCAACTCAGCAAAACCCTGTTGTGAATCCGATCACATCTACTAATTATCTGGTCGAAGCCACAAGCAGTGTAACAGGTTGTAAAAGTACTGTAACAATTCCTGTTTCGGTTTTAAGTCTTTCATCATTCTCTCCTTTGTCAGGTAGTCCGTCTACGGTTATTAATGTGAGTGGAGAAGGCTTTGACGGAGTGAATGCGGTGACAATCGGAGGAGTTCCGTGTTCGTTTAATATAGTTAATGGCGGGGAACTCACCTTGACTTCTCCTGTTAATGCAAATGGACCAATATGTATTTCGACATCGAACTGTACAGTTTGTTCGCAGTCAAATTATACAACCACAACTTCAAATCTTAATTTAAATCTGAAAGTATATATTCAGGGATATTATGTCGGCAGCGGAATAATGGAAGCTGTTGTAAATGCAAACGCATATCCTTCATTGTGCGATACTGTAATATTGGAATTGAGAAGTCAGATTAGTCCGTATAATTTATTGTATTCAAAAAAAGGCACTATAAATACATTCGGTGAGGGAGTGTTTGAGTTTCCGCTAGCGGCATCGGGCAATGGATATTATCTGGTAGTGAGACACAGAAATGCGATAGAAACATGGAGTTCTGCTCCGGTATTGATGGCAAATAATGTGACATATGATTTTACAAATGCAGTTTCAAAAGCATATGGAAACAATCAGTATGCATTTGGTGATGGGAAATTCGGATTGTATAGTGGAGATATTACGGATGCGACATTAGCAATTGTTGGATTTCAGGATGGTGTAATTGAGTCTCAGGATTACCTGGAACTGGAGAATGCCGTTATTTCAATTATGACAGGTTACATTCCCCAGGATTTGACCGGAGATGGAGTGTCTGAATCTTATGATTATACAATTATGGAAAACAATG
>CAZAON010000199.1:0-2938 GCA_964486655.1 uncultured Flavobacteriales bacterium | reverse complement strand
GGTAATATAAAAATTCCCCTGGGCATCTTCGGCTGAAGAAATAAAACTAATGCTAATGTTAGCTAAACAATATTCCTTACTCCATATACTGTCTCCGTTTTGATCTATTTTAAGTAAGTAACCACAAGCTAACGGACCTCCTCCCAGTGGAGTTGTATAACCGGTAATTAAGTAATCATTACTATGTAAGAGGATTATTGAATTACCATTTAATTCAACAACACCCGTTGTATCTGTATACACTTTGTTCCACTGAGTATTTAGATTAGAATCAAATTTAACTACTCGGGTCAAACCAAAGATAGGCACTGATGTCGCCACAACGAGTCCGCTATCGGGTGTAAGTAACATGCTGTTCGGATCTTGGAAAAATGAGGCTTGCGGGAATTGGACAATGGCAGTATCCAAATTATTTCCTAACGAGTCAGCTTTAACGATATAATAAGTGTTTAAAGAACTTAATCCGTCGTCTACGAGTCCAATAAAATAACCATTTTCATAATTCGGCGAAACACAGGAGCCCCATGTTCCCCAATCATCGGAAGGATATGAAGTATTCCAAATTGTATTTCCCATACTATCGGCTTTATAAGTAAGTGCCATTTTGTAGGCACTAATCCCGGTGTCTCCAATGAAAACGAATCCTCCTTCCCGGGTTTGCCTGATACAATTTAAGTTAACGTTTGGGCTTGACATTGTTCTTAATGTATCGCCATTGCCGTCAATCAGAAAGTAATACGCTTGATTGTTGGGATAAACGCCTGTGTTTGCACCAATGATATAATTTCCGTTCTGTGCTATGTCAATAATAACACCCCGCCCAAAGCCGTAAGTTTTTTCAAAAAATTGAGGTTGACCGTTTGCATAATAAACTGTTCCTAGAAGTAAAAGAAAAAATATTATTCGTTGCATGTAGTTAGTTTTGGTTGACTATAACGGCAGTTCGTGCAAAAACTAAATGTATTAAATATTTTCATACCCATATTCTTGGTAACCGATTATAGTTTTGGAAGAATAATTTTAGGCTATTAACACCCGCATGCCACCATAGTGCGTAAGCGACTAAAAACAGCTTCTTCAGCCGTTTTATTAACTCTTTGAAGCCTAAAATGTTCATAACCCTCCGAAAATTGTAAGTGAAATAAATTAATCCGAATTCTCCGTTGTTTTTTTTCAGTCCCTTGAGCAGAATATGATCCATGCTCCATTGCCGTTTGATGGTTCCGATAGGATGTTCTACAATTTGTTGTCTCAGCAGATATTTCTTCAGATCGTATTTAATTCTATCGCCATTTTCTTCTGTTGCTCTTGCATATTGCGAACGTTCCAGGATTCTGCCGCGCGGATTAGTGGTACATTGAGACCGGGCCGGACAAGTTGCACATGCTTCGGTTTTGTATTGCTTTATTTCGGTAACATATCTTTTGTGCTTTTTCTGGTACCAGTTTCCATTGGTGGTTAATATTTTTTCCTGCGGACAGATATATTGATCCTTCTCTTGGTCAGTCGTGGAGATCTGGTCTTCACCTGATTCTTCCAGCTTTAGCTTTATAGCCAGATATTTCTCCTGTCGGCTTAATTGGTTAAGAATATTCTGAGTGATCTCAGTTTTGTCCTGTTCCTGTTCATCGGCTAATGCCAATTCAACTAAATATTCTTCAATTTTATTTTCGATGTAGTTAAGTTGGCGTTCAATTTTACGCGGATTGAAATTGTTTTTCTTTGAATTCACCGCTCTGAACTTGGAGGAATCAATAGCAATCGTTTCGCCTTCCACCAGGTTCCAGTTTTTCATGACCTGTACAAAATGCCTGAACAGATTCTTCAATCCATCCGGATTTGCCGAACGAAAACCGGCAATTGTGCGGAAACACGGTTTTAATCCGCGAAGCAACCACATCACTTCCACATTTCGCAGACATTCACGCTCCAACAGACGAGAAGTGCGGATGCGATTTAAGTAACCATACAAATACAACTTCAATATATCTTTAGGATCATACGATGGGCGCCCTTCAACTTCGGGAGTAGAATCAATGAAACCAAGTTTTTGAAGATCGAGATTATGAATAAATAGATCAATGATACGCACCGGATGCTCCTCCGGAATCATTTCATCCAGGCTAAGAGGAAACAGTAATGTCTGTACCCTGTCAATTCCTTTTTGAAAACCCATGATATTTCTTTGTTTATTAAAGATGCTAAAACAAGAAATAATATAGAAGCGATTACTAAAAAATTATAAAGAGTTTTTGCACAGTCTGACGGTTTAGGGCTTTGTGTTCGGGCGGGTTTCGGAGCACAAAACTGTCAACCTGTACTGAACTTAAATAAAAGCACAAAGCTCCAATTTTGCACTTCAACCCGCCTGACGCAAAACCCGTGTTAGCTGTAGGTGTTTTATCCCAAATATCTAATTCCCCTATGTTCATCTAGTTTTCTTGGCAGTTTGAATTTTGTCTTGGATTTATTTGTTCTCGAACCACTAAATTCACTTGCTGGAATTGCTACTGCAATAATTAAAATTATAAGTGTCAACAGCCAACCTAGAATGATACATAATTTAAGAAAAGAGAATGATGTAAAGAATTCTCCAAAATTAAATAGAAACAAGTCTCCTTTAAGTGAATACAGAATAAAGCCAAATATGAAACCAATTAAACTGATTATTCCGCCAGCAATCAAGGTCGTTTTGTCAAAAGTTGTTGGTCCAAATTCGGAATAGTCGTTTGGTAGTCGTTCGCTAATAATCTCAGGTGGTAAATCGTCTACTGTAACTTTAAATTTGAAAAGGTTGTATCTTCTAAATTCAAAGAAGTCAACCGTGGTTATGTCGTCATTGTCTTCTTTCTTTTTCTCTGGTCTTGGTGCATTACCTTTAACAAGAAGCTTTACAACGAAATAGTCTCCTGAGTTTAATAGCGGAAATGTAAACTCA
>CAZAON010000198.1:0-3156 GCA_964486655.1 uncultured Flavobacteriales bacterium | reverse complement strand
TTCAACACTCACCCTTTCCGTTATGGGAGAAAGCTCTGTTCAGGATGCATCATTATTTATTTATGATATAACCGGCAGAAAAATGGATCAGGTGCCGCTTTCACTCTTTCCCGGGATCAATACCATACCTTTCAGAAAAGAAAATTTACCTTCAGGGACCTACATTTATCAGGTCGAAAACGAAACCCGGTTCTTCGGAAAGGGCAAAGTCATAATAGAATAATTACTGCTCTTCTTTCTCTTCCAGAATTGTAAATTGCTTTTCGAGCGGATCCAGGTTTTTTTGCAGCATGTCAATAAAATCAGTTCCCATATTTACAAGAAAACTCAGTACTGATACTTCACGTTCCTGCAATTTTCCATTTGGGAACAATCGGTCTTTAAGTTTCTTTATACGATTAACTTCAATTTCATTTTTCTTTTTTGCGGCTCTGATGATTTTTTGCTCAAGGGTCTGCATGGAATTACTTATCCTCTGCTTTTCCGAATCAACAGTGGCCTTCAGAGTCGGATCAATGGTTGAAAATTCATCAGACAGCCGATCCATTTCAGTTGCTATGACTTCGGTGATTCTTCCCAATGAATAATTTTCGTCATTCGAAATTACTTTCTTGATTAGCTCATCTGTCGGTTTGAATATCTCGACATTACTGAAAGAAAATTTTTTCATCATTTTTACGGAAGCTGAATCAATAATTAAAGCACTGCTTCGCATGAACAATGAAGGCATTGGAACCTTATAATTTTCGAATACAGCCTTAAGCTCCAGCCAATAGGCGATCTCTGCCGGTCCGCCTGTATAAACAACATTTGGCAATACTGATTCCTGGTAAAGTGGTCGAACCATTACATTCGGACTGAAATTTTCGGGATGTTTTTTGAGCTCTTCAGTGATTTCAGTCTTTGAAAAACTGATATCAGAATTCAGAATACTAAATTTCTCTCCATCTGAAATTATCCGGTTCCTGAAATTCTTTCCTGAATAAAACAGATTGATTTCACGGGGATTTACCTGCAGGTGATAATTATCTTTCAGTTCAGCCGTAGAATTATGAACTAATTTAGAAGTAGTTTGAAGAAAAAGTTCATCACTGATTACATCTGTAAACTGGCTTTTCAGCTGAGGAACATTTCCGTCAACTATAACTAAGCCATGCTTTCCAAATAAATGATTCACCCATTTGCGGGTGGCATCTGCGAGATTGCTACTGCCGGTATAGGAGTTAATCATAAGTACCTTAATCTCATCAGGAATTGCCGAACCGGTTAATGAATTTGATATTTCGTCTATGACTGAATTCAAATTATCTACCGGAGCTTTGCCTGACATTCCTTTCCAGGTCGTGTCCCATTTGATTGTCTTCCCGAAAAAATTTATGGATGATATTTCTTCCATATCATGATCTTCAGTTGCCATCCAATAAACAGGAACAAACCGGTATTCGGGAATCAGTTTTTTAAATGACTGAGCAAGATTTATGGCGGTTATTAATTTATAATAAACGTAAAGCGGACCGGAAAAAATATTCAGTTGATGTCCGGTGGTAATGGTAAACGTCGTCTCGCTTTCGAGCAGACTGATGTTGTCAACTACATTTTGATCAGGATACTTTATTCCACTAATGTTGTATTGATCTATAATCGATTTGACCAGATTTTTCCGGTTTAATCTGGCATTTTTATAGGTTAGAATCCGCTCCCTTACGCCCTGGACTGAATCTTCAAAACTGTAGAATTTCGACAACAACGGGGTGTCATTTATATAATCAATCAGCAATTTGTCAAAGGCATTTGTCTCGGCAAAAGGCATATTTGACTTGGTGAAAGTCGGCATAGTGGTAGTTTGCATATGGTTTGGCAAGATTACATATTAATTTCTAGTAAAATTTAAGGAAAATGTTTGCTTTTGAATATATAAATGTCTATGTTTGATATGAAACACATACGGATCATCAACTCCGGGAAACAAAAACAACTATTATTTATTAACAAAACGGGATCACTTTAAAAGGTGTGCTTGTATAGTATTACTTAACATGGAAAGACGATTACTTAAGCGTTCTGAGATTTTATTTACTACACGATTATCTGTAATGATCTTCGTGTTTTTTATTTTTAATCTGGAGAGTGGCGCTGCACTCAGCAGTTACACATTCACCGCGTTATCCGGCGTTGCAATTGGAGATACTACCGGATCAACACAATTGATTGCGACAAATGTTGACAATACAGTTGTATCGGCAGTCACAAATATCGGATTTAATTTTAGTTATAACGGAACTGTTTACACACAGTTTTCTGTAAACGAAAACGGACTGATGCGATTAGGTGCAACAGCAGTTGCAGTTGGGTCAACAACTGCCAACAATCTAACCGGTGGAACTGACTTACCAAGAATTACTGCTTACTTTGATGACTTAAAAACGGTAACCGGTACTGTTAAATATAAACTATCGGGATCGGCTCCGAACAGAAGATTATTGGTACAATGGAATGTTACCATAAAAGGTCCGAATTCTACAAACTCAATCTTCCAGGTTTGGCTCAATGAAACATCAAACAATATTACATTTGTTTATGGCCAGAATATGGTTTTGAACACAGCGCTATATTCGGTTGGATTAGTCGGCACACTTGCCACAGATTTTCAGAGTGTTAATACATCTACAAATACTTCCAGCACAACAGTTGTTAAGAATGATAACTCAACTGCAATTACTGCCGGAACAGCTTATGTTTTCGCCGCGACCGCTCCGGGTTGTACGACAAGTCCGTCACCGGCAGCTTCCGCAACAAATGTATCAACCTCTGCAGTTTTAAGCTGGACAGCAGGAACCGGTAATACAACCGGCTATAATGTTTATTTTGGTACTGCAGCTTCACCGCCGCTTGTTTCGACCAATCAGGCCGGAACAACATACAACCCCGGAGCATTAAATCCCAATACAACCTATTACTGGAAAGTTTTACCTTCTAACTATGGTATCATAAATTCAGGTTGTTCAGTGACACAGTTTACTACTGTTTCAGCTCCATCCTGCCCTACTGTTTCATTTCCTTCTTCAGGTTCTACAGGTATATCATATAATAATCCGACTCTGAGCTGGACTTCCGGTTCTGCAAACACAACAGGTTATGATGTGTATTTCGGAACTA
>CAZAON010000197.1:0-11821 GCA_964486655.1 uncultured Flavobacteriales bacterium | reverse complement strand
GCATCGAAATAGAGCTCCTTCCCCTTCTCCGTCGCAGCCGCAATCTGCAATCCGCTTTCCCTTAAATAGGTTACAGTATCTTTTAGATTCGCTTCCTTACAAACCGGAATCCTGCTCAATGCTCCCGCAGAAGTTTTGATGGCATCAGCCGTCACCGTCGCCGACCCGCGCGAAGGAATAACGATCGCATGCACACCCGCACACTCAGCCGTACGCGCAATCGCCCCGAAGTTGCGAACATCCGTTATCCTGTCAAGTATTAAAATCAACGGCGTCTCCCCTTTCTCGTAAACCGATGGCAAAACATTTGATAATTTCGCATAACTCACGGCCGAAATAAAACAAACGACATCCTGGTGATTGTTACGCGTTATCCTCGTAATCCTGTCAAGCGGAACCTCCTGCCATTCGATCTCTCTTTCTTTCAAAAGCTTTTTCAGTTCAGACATCAATTCACCCTTCGAATTACGAGTAATATAAATACGGTCTACTTCCTTACCCGCAAGTATTGCCTCCATCACCGGCCTTATACCATAAATTAGTTGTGAAGTATCGGCTGCTGATTTTCTTCTTTCTTCGTACATATCGTTTAATAAAAACTGTTATAAGGTCTGCCCTGTCGCCACACTTCAACAGCACGATACCATGTGCTCTCATAAGTCGGTGAGCGGGATAAAGTAAAGTCATTATCCGTAAATGGATTGTTCACTTTGATAAAAAAGAAGTTTAATGCCAGCGAGCTGTTAGGCGTCCCGTAAATCCAGCTCTCTGATTCATTGCCCTTGTAAACCGTGCCCGGACTACCAAAAATCACATAGATCATTCCTCGATCCGTCCGCCAGCCTTCAGTATGCGAAGTGAAAAACTTATTCGCTTCTCTTACTCGTCCGTAATATTTCTTGATCAATGCTCTCGTCTTCTCTTCGGTTCCGCCATGAACAAGCCAGAAGTTATCTATCGCAGACTTAGCATTTCCGCCCGCCTTCATTTCCTCATATTCCTTCTTGTTGATCAGATAACGCGCCGCTTCAATCATTTGCTGAGGATTCGTTACATCCGGAAATCCCTGGCTGAAACGATACAGAGTTAGTCCGTCCTTACTCAACGAATCAGTCTGTATGTGGTAAAATCCCTGCAATGGAAAATTCAACTTTAACAACTGCTCTTTGGTCAGATAAAAAAAGCTGTCAGGCTTGTAATTAAAATCTTCATGCGCATCAAAAGTGAATGGCGGTGGCGCCAAAAGGAATTCACGCTTATAATATTTACATGCAAATTTTTCCACCGAACTATCATGAAATACCACCGATATCGTGTCATTTGAATTCAGATAATTTCTGAACAAAGTTAAACCCTTTGAATCCTTAATAAGAAAATCCTGCCTGGATGGTTTGGCAGAACGATTCACGTTTATGAAATAAAAATCATCAAGGCCTTTTATACTGTCAATTATTGCGCACCGGATCACAATATCACTATCGGCAGGCACCGGTACAAGCACATCCAGAACCTTAGTCATTTCCTTTTCGGAAAGGTCGAATGAAAATCCTGCCATCGAACTATCAATCACCCTTGCTTCTTCATAAGAAACAATTACATCTGAATGAATATTTACGAAAGCCTTAAAACCACCATCGGTCTGACGGGAAAAAAGAAATTCGGAAGGAAGCAACTTGATATAGAGTCTGACAGTAGAATCGCTCTCATTAAAGGCGGAAAATTCAGGATGAAAATTCTTTTCACTGGCACGGTAAAAAGAAGACATGTTGGAACTGCTGTAATCGCGAACGGTAAAGCATCCAAACAGTAAAAAGGCGAACAGACTAAATTTCAGAAGTCGTATCATTCTCTTCGGCTTCCTCCAGAAGGTTTACGGGTAAATCCTTAGTTGATTTGGCTCCAAGCTTTTTCATCTCTTCAATTTTTCTGATGATATTGCCCGGACCGGTAGATAGTTTTTTATAAGCTTCTTCATGAGAGACCTGCGCTGCCCTGATTTTTTCCCCGATGTTAGTCATGTCTTTCAGAAAGTTTGAGAACTTGTCATACAAAGCGCCGCCGACTTTTGCGATCTCAAGCGCATTACGTGTTTGCTTTTCCTGTTTCCAGATGGAGCTGACTGTTTTAAGAGTAGCCAGCAAAGTAGTCGGGCTCACCAAAACAATTTTCCTGTCCCATGCATAATTGAACAACTCCGCATCTTCCTGTACGGCTATGCTGAATGAAGGCTCAATTGGCATAAAGATAAGTACGAAATCCAGCGTTGTTATACCCTGGGCCGTTGCATAGTTCTTTTCACTGAGCAAACGAATATGATTTCGCACCGATTGAATATGTTCCTTCAAATAACGAAGTCTGTCTTCTTCTGTATCCGAATTAGCCATTGCATCATAAGCGATGAGGGAGACTTTCGAATCAATAATTATATGCTTGTTATCGGGCAGGTAAACAACGACATCGGGTTGCATGCGTCTGCCTTCCTCGTTTACGGTGCTATACTGTAGCTCGTATTCAGAACCTTTTGTGAGTCCCGATCTTTCTAAAATTCTCTCCAGAATAATTTCTCCCCAATTTCCCTGCTTCTTGGTATCTCCTTTCAATGCACGTGCAAGGTTATTGGCCTCATCGCTGATTTGTTTGTTCAGTTCGACCAGACTTTTAATTTCTCCTTTTAAAGAATTACGTTCGGCCGATTCGACCTTGTAAGACTCATCAACCTTTTTCTCGAACTCTTTTATCTTTTCCTTTAACGGAGTCAGAATAACATCCAGATTGGCCCTGTTTTGTTCTGTAAACTTCTGACTTTTTTCCTCCAGTATTTTCGAAGAAAGATTCTCAAATTCGGTAGTCAGCCTTTTATGCATTGCTTCCAGATCCTTTGCCTGCTCGTTCAGCTTTGTTCGCAGATTTTCATTTTCGGTACGCAGTGCGGCGATTGAAGAATTCAATTCGAGGACAGACTTTCTTTCGGAATTTAGTTTTTCCTCCGACGAATTTAGCTGCTGCAATGTCTGACCGATTCTTTCGTTTAAAATACTGATCTGCTTGTCAGAATCTGCCCATTTAGCTTCCAACTCCTTACGAATAGCGGTGTTTCGCGATGAAATTAAAAGGTATGCCAGGGCAAAACCTGAAATAAAAGCCGCAATAATTAAGACAATTTGCATACGTGGGAGTGAATTTCGTAAAATTACAAAAATAACTGCCGGAAAAATAAGGCAGAATAATTTAGTATGAAAAACATATATCTGATTATCTCCCTGTTTTTCCTCCAAACAGCTTACGGAGAAACGTTTTACGAATTAAATCTCAAGCCGGGGCAATGGAATGTAAAACCGGCATTATTTTATATTGCTTCTGTTACTGACGAAAGGCCAAATAAAGAAAAGACCGGACAAGCATTAATAAATAACACAATTATTCCGGTACGGTTTAAAAATTCAGCGGAAGTCGACCTGTTCAATTTTATTAACGCGAATGTTAATCGTGATACAACACTTATTCCGCTGATCTTTTCGATAAAGAAATTTGAAGTGATAGAAAAGGGAACGACGGCAAATCATAAAGCTACTTTTGATTTTGTATTCGAAATCTCCCGCGAGATAAATAATAAACGATATAAAATTTATGATATGCAGGGTAAGCCCGAGCTGACAATGAAAGGACCTTATTCGAATCCGCATGAAAGCAATATCAGTGAGGGTCTTAAGAGTGTTTTCACAGGACTTAATAAATGGCTGAATGAAAATCCGAATTTTCAACCATTAGCACGTTCGGCAAAAGTAATTGTAGAGCAATCACGAAAATATTCAGGAGATACTCTCGCCTGGTCTGCGGATTATAAGCTAAGGTGGTCTGATTTCATGGGTACTAATCCGACCGGACAATATATGGCACAGAGTAATTGTGTATTTGATTACCGTCTTGAACCGGTAATGAAAAATGGTATCATGGAATTACACCTGTTCCTTACATCATGCTTTGAAAAGAACAATTCATGGGTTAAAAAGGGCGCGCAGAATGATGCCTTACTCAGACACGAGCAATTGCATTTTGACATTTGCGAGCTTCACATTCGAAAGCTCCGCGATGAAATGGTTGCGGCTGATATAAATCCGATGGAATTCGGTGACGTCTTAAATAAACTTCTGGAAGAACGATGGAAAATTTATCAACTCGATCAGCAGAGGTACGATGCAGAGACTGAGCATGGAATTGTTGAGAAAGAACAAAACAGATGGGAAAAAGAAATAGAAGAGAAATTAAGAACTGAAAATTGAGATATATTTTCAGTTCAGTTAGCCATTGAATTATAAATACGGACAGAGTTTATTTTGTCTGGTAGTTGAATCTCAGGAGGGTTGGTTTCCGGTTCTGGGCTTCATTCGTAATAAGCATATCACCATTATGCAAAAATGTTATCCCTTCAGCTTTATTGAAAATATGCGGATCCAGTTTTTCCATGTGTTCAATCTCACCTTTCATATTGAAGATGAAAAATAAGTGATCTGCCGCGGACAAAAGATATAACTTATTCGTGAACGGATGAATTGCTATATCGGAAGTCATCAGTCTGATAAACGGTTCAGTCGTCTCCCCTTTCTTTTTTGTTTTCGAAGGCAGATTAATATTATTTTCCAATGCGTATTCCTTTATTCTTCTGAGATCAAATTCGAATACCGGATCAGATGAAAGCTCCTTTTTTATTAAATCAAAACCATAAATTTCCCTTTTGTCTTTAAACTCCTGTCCCTTTCCTGATTTACCTTTACAGGCGATCAACAAACGGTTATGATGCGGATCATAGCAAAGTCCTTCATTATTATTTGCCGGAATTCCGGTTGAAAAAGATTTGATTTTGAAATCACTTCTTTTATAATTTGAAATTTCAAACAACATTCCATCACTTCTCAAAACATAAATCGAACTGTCTACACGGGCAATTCCCTCATAATCACCATCGAGATAAAACTTATACTCCTCTGCTATTTTTCTTTCAAGAATGCTATAAATAAAAAGTACTCCCTTTTCATCCTGAATGCAGGCAAAAGTTTCGTTATCAATATATGTCAATCCGGAAACTTCATTAAGAATTTCGGGCAATACAACATTCAGGTCAGGCTTTTTCAGGTTATAACCGGCATGCTTTCCATTATTTGCAAATGCAGAATTAATGAACAATAAAAATACGACCGCTAGACTGATCTTCCCTATGATACTCATTTCGTGTAATTATATAATTTGATAAGCTCCTTAAACGAAGGAACTGAGATTTTATTTTCCTCTTAAATTTTACTCAAAATTAAACAATTAGATCGGAATGAAACCTGCTGTCAGTGTTTAAGTTTTGCACCTGTAATTTTCAAATCATTTCCCACTTCTATTTTTTTTCCGACCTCTGAATCAGGGATGTGACAATCGACACTCAGGAAGTAATGATGCCGGTATTCATTGAGAGCCGACCATTCGGGTAAAACATCTGCTCTATGTTGCGCGAATGATCTTTGAAAGCCGCGTATTACTTCGCCGGTTTCGGGGTTGCGTGAAGGGACAACGCATCGCTCGCGTGGACTAATTCCTATTACTTTTACATCTCCCAATTTAAATTCAACGACACTTCCCGGTTCTGCAAACAGATGATCCTCCCAAAATGCGGGAACGCCTTCCAGTTCGATAGTCGCGCGAAATCGCCGGCGTGATTCTTCGAGGCTTATTCCAAACCAGTTTGAAACAGCCTTTAGTGATTCGGTTGACAGAATTGTGAGTCCTGACATATCAGGAATATCCAAAAACCGGCCTGTGCGATCATGTAGCAGAAATACATTAATGCCGAAATAATCGGATAAATATTGTTCCAATTCATTTTTCTCTTTATGCAAGTGAAAGTGACTGAAAGTAGATTCATGTGTTGAGCGAATAGAAATTATTCCGCTTTGAAAATCTATTTCAGATCTTAATGAATGAACTAGCGGATTGGATTTTCCGTTTACAAAATTTCCATTTTGATCGATGATCGCAAATTCCCTGTCATGCAGAAGACATCCGCCTTCAGCTACTTCGGCTTCGGCTAAACTAACTCCATCAAGACTTTTGAAAGGATAAATAGTAATGGCGCGGATCATTGGATTTATCATTCTGAAAGATACTTATATTTTGATTTACTAAATTGCGAGGAATAAAACTTAATTCACGTGAAACAGAACCTGGCATTGATATCATTGATAATTGACGATTACGATACGGCAATCAGTTATTTTACAAATGTTCTTAAATTCAGATTGACAGAAGATACTAAATTATCCGACACAAAAAGGTGGGTAATCGTAAAACCACAAGGATCGGATGGGTGCGGATTGCTTCTGGCTAAAGCGGCGACTGAGGAACAGAAAAGTAGAATAGGAAATCAGTCGGGCGGAAGAGTTTTTTTATTTCTTCACACAGATAATTTTGACAGGGATTATAAAAATCTGATTGATCATAAAGTTAAGATTGTAAGAGAACCGGTTAAGGAAAACTGGGGAATGGTTGCCGTATTTGAAGACATGTATGGAAATTTATGGGACATGATTGAACCGGAATAGTTTTACTTCTTTTCTGGAAAAAGTAGCTACCCGTCCTCTGCTTTGAAGTGACTTAATCGAATAAATCAGGCTATAAACTGTGGAAAGCCACATTTGGCGGGTGTTTCAATAATGCTATATTTGAATGATTTCAATAATGGCGGATTCTTGTATCTATCTTACAATCATTCCCGCTGAAAATAAATTATTAAACTATAATCCATCGCCATGCACACACACACACAAACCAGTTCCATTATCTTTCGTTTACTATTAATAATTTCATTTTTTATTTCCGGGAGTAGTATAGCCCAGGAAGTAGATTCAAATGTGATACGTCAGATTCAGGCATTGATAAATGAAAAAGAGTCTCGTACTCCTGCTGAAAAGAAAATTGATTCCCAGATAATCTATGCTTACAAAATGAAGCAGGGAAAACCGATTGCAGAAGGAATAAACACATTAGTTGTTCCTGTAGAAGAGGATGCAAAAGGAAGAATAAAAATTGACATAAAAGGCAGAGTAACGGATCAGCTTAAATCTACATTGAGGAGTTTGGGTGCCGAAATAATATTTGCCTCAGAAAAGTATGGAAATATTATTGCATGGCTGCCATTAGAAAATGTTATAAAAGTAGCAGAGCTTGATGCTATCAATCATATAGACTTATGGATCGCACCCGTTACCGATTCAAATCCTACCCAGTCGGTTCAAAGGAGTCCAAAAAACAATTCCGCTCACCTCCAAAACAACACTTCGAGCTATACAAATTCGAACCCCAATGGAGGTAACATAAACATTCCTACCGTAGGATCGATTACATCTGAGGCAGATGTAACTCATAAAGCGGCCATTGCACGATCTACTTATGGAGTGAATGGTTCAGGTGTAAAAATCGGAGTGATGTCTGACGGAATAGACGGCTATGCAACTTCGCAGGCTTCCGGCGATCTTCCCGCTGTAATAAATGTGATTCCGGGCCAGGCCGGTGGCGGTTCAGAAGGAAGAGCTATGCTTGAACTAGTTTATGATCTTGCTCCCGGAGCTGAACTCTATTTTGCTACAGCCATTTTCGGAGCAGCCAGCTTCGCTCAGAATATTTTGGATCTGCGTGCTGCAGGATGTGATATAATCATTGATGACATTACTCTTGTCGGTGAAGGCGTTTTCCAGGATGATGTCGTTTCACAAGCTATTAATACTGTGACTGCATCGGGAGCACTTTTCTTTACTTCAGCTGCTAACACCGGAAACAAAAATGATAATCAGTCAGGTGTGTGGGAAGGCGATTTTGTAAGCGGCGGTACACTTGCATTATTCCCGGGAGGAACACTACATAGTTTTGGAGCACAAAATTATGATGTCGTAACTACAACGAGCACCCGTTTAACTACTTTGAAATGGTCGGACCCTTTAAGTCTATCAGGAAACGATTATGATCTCTTTGCTACAAACAGTGCAGGAACATCTATAATTGCATCCTCGACCAATATCCAGGATGGTAACGATAATCCGTACGAAGGTTTTTCAAATACTACAACCAATTCCCGACTGTATATTCTGAAGAAAACCAGTGCTTCAATTCGAGCTCTGCAATTACATACAAATCGGGGGAGATTATCCATAAGTACAGACGGTAGCATATACGGTCATCATGCCGTTAACAGCGCTTTTTGTGTCTCTGCCACACCTGCAGTGGGACCATATCCTTCTGAATTTAATTCGACGAACAAGGTTGAGACATTTAGTGCGGATGGATTCAGGAGAATGTTTTATTATCCGAATGGTACTGCCATCACTCCGGGTAATTTATTATTCGGCACCAACGGCGGAACATTATTATTGAAACCCGATATCACAGCGGCGGATGGAACATCTACTGCAACACCGGGATTCAGTCCGTTCTTCGGCACTTCAGCTGCGGCCCCTCATGCGGGTGCAATCGCTGCATTGGTAAAATCAAAAATTCCCGGCATAACTCCCGCACAGATGCAAACCGCATTATACAACAGTGCTATTGACATTGAGAATGCCGGACTTGACCGTGATGCAGGATATGGAATAATAATGGCAGATGCGGCAATACAGGCCGGATTAAATATCTGTACGGTAAATGTTGCAGTGACAGGTAATGAACCATTTTGTCCGGGTTCAATAGTTACATTAGATGCCGGAACTGATGCATTAAACAATTTGACAGAAGGATTTGACGCAGGATCTCCTGCAGTTTCATATACTCCTTCCGGTTGGACGCAACAAAACAATAGTACCGTTATAGGAATAACACCCTGGTCGGGAGGAGAACCGAGTATCTTTCCTCCTCAGAGCGGAAGCGGATATATTTTTGCAAACTATAACAGTACAACCGGGACGAATGATATCAGTAACTGGTTGATTTCTCCAAAATTAAATTTAAGTAACGGAGCTACATTTACATTTTGGACACATGGGGTAAATAACGGTTATGCCGACAGGATGCAACTGCGAATGAGTACCAATGGAGCAAGTACCAATGTTGGTACAGCAGCTACAGACGTGGGAGATTTCACTACACTATTATTGGATATTAATCCAACTTTACTACCAACAGGATACCCTACAGTATGGACTCAATATTCAGTCACTATTTCCGGATTAACCGGTCCGACCACCGGTCGCATCGCTTTCCGGTATTTTGTAACAAACGGTGGACCGACCGGGACAAACTCTGATTTTGTAGGTATTGATAACGTTCAATATAATTCCATGATTACTTATTCATGGTCAAACGGATATGCATCACAAACATCAATTGTAAGTTCGCCCGGAACTTATGTAGTTACTGTAACTGATGGTTATGGATGCGATGGATCGGCAACTGTCAATGTAATTTCAAATCCGCTTTCAGGCAATATCCTGTTCAGCGAAGATTTTGATAATGTTCAGGGATCCACAGCAGGTGGATCAGGAACTTATGTGTTTCCTTCAGGTTGGAGTTTATTTAATGTCGATGGTAAAATACCCGACTTTGGAGTTAGTTTTGTAAATGATGCCTGGGAGAGAAGGGAAGATTTTGCTTATAACAGTACCGATTCATGTGCATTTAGTACATCCTGGTATAACCCGTTCGGACAAGCAGACGACTGGATGGTTACACCTGCCATTAATATCGGAGTAAACTCATACCTGAAATGGAATGCGGTAACGTATGATCCATCTTATCCTGACGGTTATGAGGTGAGATTATTTACTTCTCCGCCATCTTCAGGCAATTTGTTGTCATCCACCGTCCTACTTACAATCGGTGCGGAAAATACAAGCTGGACATCGAGATCAATAAGCCTTTCGTCTTATGCAAACCAGACAGTATATATCGCCTACAGGAATAATTCCAATGATAAATTTCTTCTTTTGATAGACGATATTATAGTTGTTGATTCACTTTGTGCATCCAACGTAACACTGGACCTGAAATTATATCTGGAAGGTCATTATTCAAACAGCAATAATGGCTTAATGGACAATTTTGGATCCGGTGGGTGTTTATATATAAACGGCATTTCTCCAAATTACAATGACGATGACACTATTACAGTAAGTATGATGGATTATGTAACATATGCTGAAATAGATTCCAAGAAAGCGATACTTAAAACAGACGGTACATCTACCATGACATTCGGACCGGCTGTTGTCCCCGGCTCTCCATATTATATAAAAGTCAGACATCGTAATTCGATACAAACCTGGAGTGCCAATCCGGTGATTACCTCTTTGAATACCAGTTACGACTTTTCAACCGCAGCTAACAAAGCATTTGGTAGTAATATGACATTAACCGGCACTCCCCCGCATTGGGCTATTTATAGCGGCGATATTTCGGATGCAAACACCGGCCTGGTTGGGATTCAGGATGAAATTGTTGATTCGCAGGATTACACAGACATGGAAAATGCAGTCTCACAAATTCTCTCTGGTTACAATGCTCAGGATTTGACTGGAGATGGAATAGTAGAATCTTTCGACTATACAATTATGGAAAACAACGTTTCGTCTATTATCTTTTCCGTGCATCCTTAACTAAATTGAAATTTCTCCGGGCAAATGACAACTTCAGGAGCCCGGAGAAATTATTGAGTTTCATTGAAACAGCACTATAGCATTCAGATTTCTTTTCCCTCATTCACAAAAATCCCGGACCCTTCTGCGAGGAATACAGATTCAGGTTTAGAGTTTTTCAGAAAATCAAATTCACTTCCATAAACATTTCGAAAGTCAACATCAATTAAATAATCAGATACACGGTAAATCTCCCATCTTGGGTGTTCGACTCCGTATTCTGATGTTTTATTGTTATTGATTTTTGTATAACCCCAGAAATGCTCTGTAATAAATTCTTCTTCACTTCCATTTGATATTTCTTCCGGATTCAGAGAGGCGGTTACTCTAAACGTATTCCATTTTCCCTTTTTCCATCTATACTCAACCAACTGGTCATTTGAATTTATTTTCCATGAATGATCCATAGGCATAGTCTCGTAATTCTCATGATAAATTGTCCTCGCTACAAAAGTCAGTGCGGGCTTAGGAACAATTTCTTTAATGAATACCACTCCCCGCTTCCATTTTCCATTCTCGTTATAGCGGACATAAAACCGGAGATTGACTTCTTCAAAATTAACATGAAATGGTATCTTAATTCCTTTCACTCTTGTATTGAGAAACATGAAGCCAACAAGACTAACGTAGCACGTATTATTCCAGGAATCAATTTCAGTTTTAAGTGGCAGATATTTTTCCAGAACAGATTTCTCGACAGCATAATTTGCCATCGCTAATTTTTTCCACTCAGCCTTCAAAAAGGTATTTCCCAATTTATTTTCTCCTCATTGCTAATTTACCTCCGAGATAGCCCATAGGAATGTATGCTCCCACTAAATCAACTATCGTATACCATAATGGCGAGGGCAACTTAAATACATTTGCAATGCCGCCAATGAGAAAGAAGCAGCTTATTCCCAATGCGAATTTCATTTTATTGGTAGCTGCTATAATTGCTGTAATTAAAGCTCCGACTAATGTACCGATAGCATGAGCTAAAAATGGAAATAAAAAATGTCTTGGTTCGAATAAATGTATGGTAGCCTTTAATCCTTCAAATGTAGTTACATCTGCTCCCTCGGGAGGCGGTATTATTTTGCCACTAACTGATATAATAAATATGTTTACAAAACTGCCTACAATTAGTCCGGCTAAAACTGCTATAATATTTCTAATTACAG
>CAZAON010000196.1:0-17328 GCA_964486655.1 uncultured Flavobacteriales bacterium | reverse complement strand
AATATGCTTTCCAGCACATTGCCTTTTCGTTCTCTTCGTCGGTCTCGATAATTATTCGAATGGCGAATAAATCGTATATCTCTTCGAAAGTAACTGCCTGTCTTTTCATTTTGTTCCAGATGGAACAGATGGATTTGGACCTGCCTTTGATATCGTAGTGAAAATTTTGTTTGACGAGTTCTTCCTGAATCGGTTCGATGAATTCGTTGATAAACTTATTCCGCTCTCTTTTTGTTTGCTGAATTTTCGACCAGATTTCGTTATAGATATCCGGTTCGGTATACTTCATCGCGAGATCTTCGAGTTCGGTCTTTATCGAATATAAACCAAGGCGATGGGCGAGAGGGGCGTAGAGATATGCAGTTTCAGACGCGATCTTTAATTGTTTATCGCGTGGCATCGAGTCCAGCGTACGCATGTTATGCAAACGGTCGGCGAGTTTTATCAGGATCACCCTGATATCGTCAGAAAGTGTGAGTAACATCTTTCTGAAATTTTCTGCCTGTAATGATGTTCCTTTATCAAATACACCCGAAATTTTTGTAAGTCCGTCTACAATGGAAGCAGCCTTTTCTCCGAATGAACTTTTTACATCTTCGAGGGTCAGGTGCGTGTCTTCGACAGTATCGTGGAGGAGAGCGCAAACGATGGCAAGCGGACCGAGACCTATTTCTTCGGCGCAAATCTGCGCGACAGCAATGGGATGCAAAATGTAAGGCTCACCGGTTTTTCTGCGCATGTCTTTATGCGCTTCCATAGCAGTATCGAAAGCACGACGGATCATTTCCTTGTCGCCTTTTCCCAGAGTGGGTTTGAGGGAGCGCAGCAAGGCACGATATGCTTTCAGGATTAAATCCTTTTCGGCATCGGCATTAATTGTATGGTGAACTATTTGATCTGACATAGTGATCAGATTTTTTCTTCGATTTTCTTTAATGCAAGAATCGAATAATCTGTTTTCTCTTTACGAATTGTATTGGTAAGTTTTCCGAGTCCGGTTATTTCCATTTCGACAACGTCATTTTCCTGAAGCCACTGAGTCTTGTAGTTCGGATCGTTTAAGAGCCCGGTCCCATTCAATTCGAGAAAACAACCTGTACCAACAGTTCCCGAGCCGATGACATCACCCGGCAATAAATCTACTCCGTAAGAGGCACGTTCTATAATTTCGGCATAAGTCCAGTCCATATCTTTTGTGTTTCCCTTGCTAACGACTTTGCCGTTGACCCTGCAAACCATTTCAAGATTGTAATTTTTTCCTACATGACCGGGACGTGGAGAAACTTCATATTGCGCGAGTTCATCGGGTGTAACAAGCCACGGTCCGATTACGGTTGAAAAATCTTTGCCTTTGGCCGGACCGAGGTTAAGAAGCATTTCTTCCATCTGAAGAGTGCGGGCACTCATATCATTCATGATCATATAGCCGGCGATATACCGGTCGGCTTCGGCAGCACGGATGTTTCTTCCTTTTTTGCCGATTACAATAGAGGACTCCAATTCGAAATCAAGTTTTTGGAAATGATCGGGCATGCACCATATTTCGCCCTGACCCTGAATTGCATTGTGATTGGTGAAATAAAAAATCGGGTATTGATCAAATTCGGCTATCATTGGAACCTTTCTGTTTCTTCTGGCAGCCTCAACGTGCTGTCTGAATGCATATCCGTCGCGGCAACTGGTCGGGTGAGGAACAGGGGCGATGAGATTATTCTCGGTTGCGGCAGAGATAATAGCTCCTTTATCGCCTGATTTTATCTTAGCATCAACCTCATGGGCCGCTTTCATGGCGGGTTCGCCCATTTGAAGAAATTCGCCCATATTATCGGGCAAAGCGGTCTTATTTAAAGCCCGGGCGTTTTCGGAAAGATTGTAGATTTTGCCGTTATTAAATATGCCGAGGTGTTCGGCCGAATTTTGAAGATAGCTGACAAGTTTCATTACAAGGTTTTTGGCAAAGATAGTTTATAGTCCTGAGTCTTGAGAATTTCGTCCAGGGCAAAAAAAAAGGCTCCGAAAGGAGCCTTTTTGTCTAACTAACCATACCAATCTAACCATGAAATTCCTTTAATTGATAAGCAGTTTTTGCTTGAATGTCTGAGCGCCGTCGTAAGCGCTGATGATGAATATACCGCCTCTTTCAGAGAATCGTTCATCTATTATAAGCTCAATTACACCGTTTTCCTGAAGTGTTTTTTCGCAAGGAATAATTCGACCGGTAAGATCCTGAACAGTAATATTCATGTTTGCTGACTGGTCATCATATCTCAGGTTCACTTTTCCGCTTGAAGCAGGATTAGGGTAGACTGAGAATGTAACAGACACTTTATTATTAATTACGATGGATTCTGTTCTGCTTGTGCGGCCATCAAAATCCGTTTGTGTCAGCCTGTAGTAGGACACTCCTTTAAGAGGCTGGTTATCCATGAAGGCATATTCACGAATCTGATTTGAATTGCCTGCACCATCAACAGTTCCTATCGGAGTATAAGTTAGGTTATCGGCCGAACGTTCTACAGTGAAGAAATCATTATTCACTTCCGTTTGAGTTGTCCATTTTACAGAAACCTTTTTATTTGAAAGGCTTGCCGAGAATGCGGACATTTCAATTGGAAGCGGATTACCACCGCCCGGAGGATTAGCAAGTGAGAAATAGGAATTGAATGTTGTAAACGGAGCGGATGTAATGCTGCCTATCCAGTTTGCCGTCGCAGTACCTGCAATGTTTTGCCACATTGTTCCGCCGTTATCCATGGCAATGGCAAGCGTGTTTTTATCGGCTACGACATCATCCATGTTGTAGTACATCTGAATTGTACCCGTAACGTAATTACTCACATTCTGTCTCACGAATCTTGTATAACGAACGTTAGATACATTCGAAATAGATGGAGGGTAGGTGAATGGCAATCCGGAAGCAGGCGAATTGAATACTTCCGATCTGTATGTGACTGGCGTTGCATTTGAATGCTGCACATTTATAATTACCGGTCTGAACGCAGCACCTTTTCCGATCGGATATGTACGTGTTACCGCCGATGCTGATGCGACAGTCTGAACCATCGGTCCGTCTACATACGATGATGAAGTACCGAGAGACGCATTTGCATTAGCGCCCAGTGTGATGAGATTTGTATTTGTTGTCATCAGCTTACCGTTTACCATTGAAAGGTAATTGCTGACATTTGCCGGCCTGTTTAATGTGATGTTTGAGCCGTTATTAATTGAGAGATTGTAAAAATCTGTTATCGATGTTCCTCCTATTGATTGTGTTCCTGTTGTGTTAAATGTTACTGTACTTTGACGGGCATTGAATGTACCGTTGTTATAAATTGCATCAGTTCCTGTTGCGGCACCGAGTAAAGTCAGAGACTTATTATCTCCCGGAGTACCGGCAATGGATCGTATATCAAAAGTTTTTCCGCTTTCGATATAAAGACTGAGGAGCCTGATATTTGCAGTTGATCCTGACGCAGGCGCCACAGTATTTGCTGTTGCAGCCTGTCCGCTTACTCTGAAGTGAGGCAGGGTAATACTTGAAAACGGTTTGAAGTTGAATGCTGCACCAACCGGGGTTACGCCATTACCGAATTGAATTAACCCGGCCGTCGATGTTACCGTACCATTATTTCCGCAGACAATAAAGTCCTGAATAGATGTACCGGCAATATTGGGTTTCTGCAATGTAATGGAGCCGCCTGTCATAGTAAACGTACTTCCTGCTGCGTCATTTACGCAAAACACCTGTCTGTTTGTTCCTACTGTACCTGCATTGCAAAGTATGCTGCCGCCACTCATTACGAAACTGAACGGTTCGGAGAATGAAGTTGAGTTAAATGAAATTCCGCCGTAAACAACCAGGACACCTGAAGAAACATCAAGACTTGGTGTGACGGTGCCGTTTCGGTCTGTACGGATACCCTGGTATCCTGCAGTTGTGCCTACGAAAACTGTTCCGCCGTTTATGACTAATGAACCCTGCAATAACAGAATATCAGCGGCTGAAGCGAATCTCATGATTCCCATTGGAACCCTGTAGATCATATTCGGACCGATCGTGAACGTTGTTGTAGTAGGGTTGATGTTGTATGTGCTTGTATTGTTGTGTACATACGTACCATAGTTACCATTAAAATTACGGATACCTGCTTCGAATGTTGATGAAAGAACATTCAGTTGATTTGAGATAGTACCTGATTTATTTAATGTCACATTGTTTAAGTCCCATGTTCCTGTACCAATGACATTACTGTTTGAATTCGCTCTGAACTGCATGTCCACAACCTGTGACGGAGCCAGATAGAAGTCGACTGTACCGTAGTTCGTGAAGTTACCTCCAATATAAATTGAGTGCGTACGGTTCACGGCAGTGTTATACCACAATTTTGCTCCCGTATTAACGGTAACGTTTCCCGTCACGTTAATAAAGTAGTTAGCGGCAGACTGATACTGTACAGTTCCGGAAACACCCTGACCTACATTTAACGTAGCGCAATTGACGCTGGCGGTAATAAATATGGTATGGCCGTTTCCAACGTTAGCGATATCGCCGGCTTTAGGAAACGTACCTGTATTAGTGGCATTACCGTAAGTAACGGTAGACCAGCTGGAATTTACGTTCCAGTTCCCGCTTGCGCGTGAATAATATGTCGTACCATAACTAATGGCATGAGTAAATACAATAAGCAGGATAGAAATACTTAATTTCTTTCCTCTTGCTTGCCAGTTCTTTTTGTCACGCTCATTTTTATCAGGTCTAAGCTTCCTCAATTGAGAAAGAAATTCGGCCATAACCTGTAGTTTAGATTTTTTCATGGGTGTTTAAATAGAGATGTTTCTTATAGCGATCTGCATTTACAATTATATGTTCCCAAATTACGTTGAGATAGAAACGACGTCAGTTCAATAACAGGTGAATCTTGCATTTGTAAGAAATAGGGCATTCATTAGACTACTTATTCGCCATTTGTCTTTATTTCAACCTTTTGAAGGTTAACAGGCTTTAATTTTTTTGTAAGTTTTCGTAGTTATTTATCCAGCAGTCTCCTGAAACGGTATAAAAAGAATTATCTAACTTTGAACTTCTAAAATCTTGCACTTTATGCCACAGTATCATGTGCTGGGAAACGTCCCACATAAGCGACATACCCAATTCAGAAAGCCGGATGGATCGTTATATGCCGAAGAATTGGTATCGACCCATGGATTTTCAAATGTTTATTCCCTGATTTACCACTGTTATCCGCCAACCTTAATAAAGGAAGTAGGGAAATCGTATTCGGTAAAGCCTGAGGTAGCATTTGAGAGGGCTATGAAGCATCAGAGTTTTGAAGGATTTGACATAAAACCTGCGGATGATTTTTTAAAAAGCAGGGTACCTGTGTTAATTAATGATGATGTTCATATATCGTTGGCTGCACCGAGAAAGTCGATGACTGACTATTACTATAAGAATGCGGACGCGGATGAGGTAATTTTTGTTCACGAAGGAAGTGGTTACATTATTTCCGTTTATGGAAAAATTAATTTCAGTTATGGAGATTATGTTGTTATACCGCGCGGAACAATCTATCAGATTAATTTTGATACAGAGAAGAACAGGTTATTCATTGTTGAATCATTTACCGCGATAGAAGTTCCCCGTCGCTACAGAAATGAATATGGTCAGTATGAAGAGCATTCTCCTTTTTGTGAACGTGATATAAGACGTCCGGTTAACCTGCAGACTTATGATGAAAAAGGTGATTTTAAAATTCTCATCAAGAAGCAAATGATGATTTATCCGTATACCTATGCAACACATCCGTTTGATGCAATAGGGTGGGACGGCAATTTTTATCCGTATGCATTATCAATTCATGACTTTGAACCATTGACCGGCAGAGTTCATTTGCCGCCGCCTATTCATCAGACATTCGAGGCGCGTAATTTTGTTATCTGTTCTTTTGTTCCGAGACTGTATGATTACCATCCGTTAGCGGTACCTGTTCCGTATAATCACAGCAATGTTGATTCGGATGAGGTGTTATATTACGTGGATGGTGATTTTATGAGCCGCAAACATGTGACTCGCGGAATGATAACATTGCATCCAGGAGGTATACCACACGGACCACATCCGGGAACTGTTGAGAAGAGCCTGGGTGCGAAAGAAACGAAAGAGCTTGCCGTAATGGTTGATACATTCCGTCCGCTGTATATTACAAAAGAAGCGGTTGGTATTATGTCGGATGATTATTATAAATCGTGGCTGGAGTAAACTAAGACTTATTATTTGAATCAATTTCTGCTGCTTCAAATAATAACATTTTAATTATATCCGGATTAATTTCATTCGCTGTTCGAATGTCTTTCCAATAGACCTGTTTCCTGTCGCCTTTATCCAGGTATTTTAATTCATCCTTTAGTAAATAACCTTTTGTAAAGCCGAGGCGTACTCCTTCATGTCCTTTGTTACCCCATTTTACGGAACCGGGCCATACAAAACAAATGTTAGTATTGCGTTTAAAGAAGGGAACATTATAGGAAAGTTTTTCGGTGACTCCCGGGATGCAATCAAAAATTAGTTGCCGGAGATATTTTACAATTACTAATTCATCACCCGAAAGAAATTCAAGAAACTCGTCAACGGTTTTGAAGTTAACGTTTTGCATTTTCTTTTTTGCACCACTCACTTTCGTGCCTTTTTTTTCAATTTTGATTTTAACCCGGCAGAGGCTTTAGCCACTTCTTTCTTTTTCATTTCTGATACTCTGAACGAAACAATCTTTTTAATTAGAGTCACAGGTAATGGTTTTTCCAGAGAAAACTGAATGGTTCCTTTAGATGTTTTAAAATTTATTAATTCGTTTTTAAAAATCTCAATTGCTTTGGCATGTGGAAAAAGACTGATATGATTGCTGAATGCGGCATAATAGACGAGGTTGCCGCCGAGATAAAATGAAGGCATATTATAGCTGATTTTCTCAGTTGCCCCGGGAGCCGCTTTCCTGATGATGTCTCTCATTTTTTTCAGCGGGATCGCGGTTTTAGCAGGGAGGCTATTAAAATAATCCTCAACAGTATCAAACTTTATGTTCATGTTTTAATTGATTATGTAAACTAAAATATAGAAATATTTCAGAGTGGCAAAAAAAATAGTGGGTTAATTTTTTAATTAACCCACTAGCTGAAAGTAATCGCGGTATTTTTGAAGAATAATTTTTATTGAACAATTATCTTCTTGCTGTAAGATTTTTCGCCCGATTGACCAATAATTATATATGTCCCAGCCTTTAATTTATTGTTTGGCATTACGGAATAAACCTGGAGTCCGTAGTACATTGTTACAATATTATTGGAGTAAACTAAATGACCGGATTCATCAAAGACATTAATTACGATTAATTCGTTCAGTGGAGATGTAAGTGAAATATTAAACACTTCACCATTGTTTGGAACAGGATAAATATCGAATGAGAAATCGGGACTGAATTTGTAATTCACCCATGCTAGGTTTGAATATGTATAATTCTCATTAAAGTCAACCTGTTTCAACCTGTAATAGCTTAATCCCTGCAATGGGTTGAGATCTTTTGTTGCATAATTAATCGTCATTGAGCTGTTACCTGCTCCGGTAATGCGTTCTACAAATTCAAAGTTAATGCTGTCCTGTGACCTTTCAATATCGAAATGGGAGTTGTTGATTTCCGTCGCTGTGGCCCAGGTAAGCTCTACAATATCTTTGTTGGTCTTTGCTTTGAAGAATAATAATCCGATCGGCAGAGGATTGAATGGATTTTTATGACCGATCGTAAATCGGCTAAACGAAGTAAAGTTTCCTGAAGTAATACTTCCGTTTAAGTTTGCCGTCGCCGTTCCATCAATATCTGTCCATGTTGTTCCCGTTATCGGCGCTTTTGCGACAGTTGTATTTGTATAATCGGTAATACTGTCGTTTGTGCCGTTTATATCACTATAGTACATTTCTATTGTCGCGCCTGACAAGTCGGTACTGTCGGCAGCACCTCCACCTGTAACAGTTCGGATGATATCGATATAGTGAACTTTTGAAACGCTGTCAATTGTACCCGGTAATGTCCAGCCTAATGCATGAGCCGAATTGTTGAATAGTTCGGCAGTGTATGTGTATGAAGTAGCTGTGTTGTGAGTCGGTGTTAAAGTTGCCGGTCTCCAGTCGCTTCCTTTTCCAAGTGGTAAGTTTAAAGCAGTTGTACCATTGTTAGCCATATTATAGGCGAGCGGACCGTTCACATAGCTGTTTCCGTTACCGATGTTTGAGGTTGCAGTTGATTTCAGAGTGAGTATGTTGGTACTTGTTGTATTGATTATTCCGTTATTCAGCGTAAGTGTTCTGTTTACACTAGTCGGAATATTCAGATTGATTCCTGTCGGATCCGTATTATTTGTCGTCAGGTCATAGAATGTTGTTGAAACTAGTCCGCCGATATTCTGTGTTATACTTCCGTTAAAAGTAATGTTGTGAGAAGAAACCGCAAGTGCACCGTCGTTTGTCCAGTCTCCTGCCACATTCATAGCCGATGACTGAATATACAAATTGGAAGTGTTTGCAATTGCAATGTTATGGAATGATGTTGTAGCAGAGCCTTTGATGGTATCATTCGCATTGAAAGTTACGGTACCATTATTACTGCTGAACGAACTGTTATTAATCCAATTTCCGTATACATTCAGATTGTAGTTTCCGTTAATTGTTAAAGAGGCTCCTGAATTTATATTTATGCTTCGACAGGCTGAACCGGTGTCGCTGATTATTGGCATGAATGGTACGCCGGCAGGGATATTAACGTCGATGGTTGGTGTTGGTATCGTTGAACAGATCCAGTTGTTTGCATCCATCCAGTCGGTACTGACAACGCCTATCCAGTTACCGAGTTGATAAATCGTAACTGAACTGCTTGCTGTAATAATTCCGCAAGTTGGATTTGTTATTGTGTTTGTTACGATATATGTACCCGGTGTGGATGAAGCCAGGTTGATTTCGCCGGTTGATGTATTTGCGAATACTAATCCGGCTGTTGATGAAAATGTTCCGGCAACACCGCCACCCGTGAAAGTAGGTAGTGGGTTTGCGTCAAACGGACAGAACGGACTTCCGGTATAGCTGAAAGTGGCAACAGGTAAAGGAACAACGGTAATCGCAACTGTTCTTCCCGGGCCTATTCCACAACCATTTACGGCAGATACGCTCAGGTTACCACTTGTTGCCGTTCCGTTAAATGTAATTGAAACCGTATTTCCTGATCCGACAATGGTTGCTCCGGAACCGGTGTACGACCAGACATATGAAGTTGCTCCTGTTACGGCCGGAACGGAATAAATATTTCCGGATGATGCCTGACATACAGAAGGCGGTGCGACTGTATATACCGAAGGTTGTGCGGGAACAAACGGGAATGAAATACTAACGTTGCTGCTCGATGTACAAGATCCATTCGTGATTGTCCATTTCAGAATGTAATTATGTCCCGGAGGTCCGCCGAATAACGCATTTGGTTGTGTGGCATTTGGAGTATTAAACCAACCTGATGTTCCGGATACAACAGTCCACAATCCTGTTCCCACTAAAGGCGTGTTGCCTGGAAGATTTAAACTTGTTGCGTTACAGAGTGATTGATTTGGCCCTGCAACAGATGTTGTTGGAGAGGCATAATTCGTAATGATCGATGCGTCAACGGCACCTGTCAGAGTATTGTTGTTGTATGTGAATCCAGTTAACTGGTAATCACCCGGTGTAGGAGTCGGTAATGTAAATGGTAATGAAGTAACATCTATCGGAGTCTGTGCGACACCGTTTAATGTATAGCTTAACTGATAGTTCAGTGTGATTGGAACAGGAGTGGTAAACATAACCGGAATACCCGATGTACCGCAAACCGGACCTGTCGGTGATAATGTTGCTGTCGGTCTGGAGTATGTAACGCTACCGATTGTGTAATTTTTAATTGTCGGAGATAAGCTGACGCTTGATGTTGTTCTTGCACTTCCCGCGTTATTCACTCCTGAAGTCGTGGAAGTCAGTTCAATCCATGATGAAGTGCCGGAATCATACTCGCTAACCCTGAGATCCGTTATTCCGTTAGTTGTCATTGTACCATTCAGGTCACTCTGAGCATCCCATGTAATGTCAACTTTCGCGGTTTTCGTTCCGACAGAATAAACACTCCAGTATTCCTGTGTATTCATAATCACCAGAGGCGAAGTGAATGAAGCTGATGTTGGATTTGGAGTAAAGTATTCCGCACTAAAAATTGAATTACCTGTTGTTGATGATATCAATGTGAATGGATGTCCTTTGACTGAATTTTTTCCCAGAGGATAAACAAAACTGCTACCATTTAATATTTGTTTCTTCAACGGACCATTAATGTATGAAGTTAAACTTCCGCCTGTGGGAATGACAGCCAATGAAGATGTGTTGAGTATGCTTAAACTGTTCGTTGCTGAAGTTGTAATAATTCCGTCGGTCAATAACAGATTTCCCGTCACATCAATATTTCCATTATTTCCAATTGAAAGTCCGAGGCTATTGTTAATTTCAAGATTATTAAAACCATTTGTTCCCGTAAAATCACCCAGCGGACCACCTACGGTTTGTGCGGCAGTGCCTTCAAACAGAACTGTCGCATTTGAACCGGTACCTGCAGAAAACGCTCCGGTATTGTATCGCTCCATTGTTCCTTCAATGATGAGCATTTTGTTATTGACACTGTTGTCTAGTGTTGGTCCGTCAATAACCAGCCTGTTACAAATTGTCAGATCAATGTTTGGTAAAACACGTGTACCTGTTCCGCTCACAGTCAGATTTGGCAAATCGGTAAATCCGTTTAATACCATCGTATATGTTCCGGTACCACCGTATTCAATAACACCATCCCACGTACAATCCAGGAACAATGTAAAATCACCGGCAGGTAAATTACCGTTTTCAAGATATACCGTACCTGCTCCCATGGTACTGTCGCCTTCAACTACTCCGAAATTATGTCCGTATGTAGGAGAAAGAATTGATAATTTTCCGGAAGGTCTGATGATGGTGCTTGATGCGTTGCAGAAGTTGACTGTTGTTGCAACAGAGTCCTGAATGATGACATTAAATCCGTTTGGTCCACCGACCGGGCAGGGAGGAGAGCCACCGACCGGAGTCCAGATAGAATTATCTGACCAGTCACCGCTGCTATTTGTTATATATGTTGGAACCTGATTTGGAATTGCAGGATCTTCACCGGCTGTGAAATCACCTATGAGATTGCTTGTTCCGGGAGGGAAAGTGAATGTTATCTGGTCGGTTGATTCATCAACATCATCTGTCGCAGGTCCAACAGGAGCCTTTACCCAATATGTTCCCGGCAATTGAAGCCATGCGGAAACATAATCTGATTCTGTGCCAAGTACATCGCTGTTAGAATATTTTAATGTTAATGAACCGTCAAATCCGGTAATTCCTGAACTCGAGATGCTCCAGTAGTATTGAAGTACTTTTGTCGGATCGATAACTGTTGGTTGGTATGTATTGACCGGACTGACAATAATATTTCCGATTGAACCGCTGGCATTAATAGAATAAATAGCAGGTGTATAATTTCCGGTTATACCGACAGGGAATGTAAATGTAGTCGGAACAGTAATTACGGGGAAGAATTTGGTTAAGCCCAAACTTGTCGCGACGCCATCAGTCATTATCATTTTGGTTGCGCTGAATGGTGAACCTGAAATATTGGATCCGGTATTCAGGATGAGATTGTATGATTGAATGTTAAATATACCGCTTGTCATTATCAGATCATGGTTCAGGGTAATTGTGTTCATCAATAATGCGCCGGCACTGTTGTTTATTTCAAGTCTCTGATATGATCCGGTTCCGGAAATTTGCTGTTGTGTGGTTCCTGACAGACTAACACCGCCGGTAATATTATCATCGGAGTAGGCGCCGTTGTTGGTAAAACTACCCGAACCAACAACTGAAATTTTATAACCGTTTAGAATCACGGTTCCGCTAGTTATCGCAAGATTTCTGTTGACGGTAAAATTATTATTTACGGTAAGTGTCAGGGATTGTGAGCAGTTCAGATCATAAAAATTCGTTACGGAAGAACCGGAGATATTCTGAGTGGCCCCTCCAAATGTAGTAAGGTTGGTTCCGTATATGTAGCTTCCCGGTGCGCCGTTGTTAATCAGGTCCTGTTTAATCGTAACGTTGTAGTTGTTGCAATTCAGGAAACTTCTGCTATTCGACAGTGTGAGTGAGCCGTTTAATACTAACGGACTGTTTGCAAGATTTACCGTAGCATTGGTAAGAGCTGCACCGCCGGCAGTTACGGTCAGGTTGTACAATGGAACATTGGCATCGAGAGTGTAATTCTGAACGGTATTCGGAATTGAATTTGTGAATACAATCGTTCCACCTGTAGCAGTTGAACTTGAAGGCCTGATGTAGACGTCTCCGAAAGTAGTACCGCTTCCTCTGAAAATAGTAAGTGTACCGTTACCGGTCATATTAAACTGGCTTCCTGTATTTACGATTTCAAGTTTCGCTCTCGTTAATGCAACTGCTAAACCGGCGGCGGAGGAGTTTCCATTTATAGTGATTCCGCCTCCGGATTGTGTAAATATTAAACTTCCGTTTGTATTTCCGACCGGTCTCCTGATCTGGCCATTTACATAAAGGTTTCCACCGTTTACTTCGATTGTTGCCGTGTTTCCTGAATATTCGATGTCATTATTTGTTGCGGGTGAAGTAGTGGGTCCGACATAAACGTTTCCGTTTACGATCTGGAGTTTTCCACTTAAGAACAAATCACTTGCGTCGGCTCCGTTATTCGCGATTAATACATTTCTGTTATTCGCGTTGCTGTAGTTGATGTATAAACCGGCCGTAGACGGAATCGTAAAGTTTGTTGCAGTAGAAATAGTAAAGTTTGTTGATGGGTCAGTTCTCTGGAACATAAATGTTCCGTTCTGCAACGTAAGCCAGTTGTCGGCCGGTGTAGTTAACGTACCACCAATTGTACAATTTAATTGTGTTGCCTGTGAGGTTCCTTTATTAACTGTGACAGTACCTAAAATTGTAACCGGACTTCCGACTGTATTTGAAATTGTAGCTGATGTATTTCCGTTAAACGTTACGGGAACATTTGACAGATTGACTCTTGCAGTTGTTGAAGAACCATTGGTAAGTCCGTTACCGTTATTTACCAGGTTACCACCAATCGTAAGCGTTTGGTTATTTGCGCCTCCCCATGTTCCGTCCAGCGCGCATGTAGCACAAACAGTAATGTTGCCATTTACGATTACATTTTGCGCGATGGCTCCGTTTCCATACCAGCCGAACGATCCGCCTTGTATATCCAGATTACCGTTTATGGTAATTGTCTTTGCAATTTTCACTGTTGGTGCCGTAGGATAGGCGCCATTCCAGCATGGCAGAAGCCATGAGTCGGCATTCATTCCGGTTTCAGTACAGTTACCATAAATTAATACATCGTTATTCGGAAACAATATGTTTGATCCTCCTAACGGAGAGAATAGCAGGTTACCATATGTTGTAACTCCGTTTGCCATCCAGTATGTTGTACCGGCTGCGGGATTAGTTGTATATAGTTCAGTTGTACCGAGATTCGTATTGAAACTTGAGAAGTCACCGGCCGGAATCGCGAATGTGCTATTGGTGGCCTGCGCAGTCGTTATTCTGATCGTTCCATTTCCATTCGGACTATTCATTACGATACCGAGGTTACTTGCGGGATTGTATCTAACATCAAGAACCGCACCTGCATCAACATATAAAGTCGCGCAGCTATGCGGATCAGTATTTGCGACCGTTAAATAATTTGCAGGAGTTCCAAAGCTGATTGTATGTCCGGCGCCGATGTTCACAACATCAACTGCGCCCGGAGTACCTATGTTAATCCAGGTAGCTCTTGTCGAGTCACCTGTCCAACTGGATGAACTTCCCCACGGGCCGTTTTGATAACTGTAAAATACTCTTGGAACACCGAATGGGTTAATCGGATTATCGTCACCGGCAGTGTAATCACCATCGATGAATGAAACATCTTTAAGGAAAGTTCCCGGAGTCGGTTGTCCGATTATTTTTCCGGTTATATCCATGTCATTTGTTGAACCTCTCGTCCATGTTGTAAGAGGGACATCATATCTTGCCGCGACATATTCATTTTCCGTAATGCCTGCTCCTGTAATTACATCGTTGACGGAATAAGTGTAACCGTGTGTTACTGTTCCGGAGCCCATTGAGAATCCGGTTGAACTTACTCTCCAGAAATAAGAAAGACTTCGTCCGGCCGTTGTTACGTTTGGATGCGCATATCCTACGGGTGTAACAGTAATTGAACCATAGGTTGTCGGTGCAGACCCGAATCCGATCGAGGCCGGAGTATAATTGGGAACACCGACATGACTGGTGGAAGCGGCTCCTAACGGGAAAGTAAATGTTGCTGTCGAATTATAGACTTTTGTAATACCTCCATCGCCTGCATTACCTGCACAGTAAACATATCTGTTTGAACTCGCATTGACCACAGTCGCGGAAGCATTCAGTCTGAGGTTGTATATACCCGCGTTCAACAGGTTATCCTGTGAAAAAGTAAGAGTTCCGGTTATAGTAATGTTATTCGCCAATGAAATAGGAGCAGTGGCCGGATTTGTACTGTTCAGTTCGAGATTTTGAAAAGTACCATTTCCATCTATCGACTGAGTAGAAGCAAATCCGTTCAGTGATATTTTTCCGGAGCCGGCACAAGTACCCGAGTTGTAAACATTTCCTTTGACAAAAACAGTATCGCCATTATCATTTAAAGTGCCGAGTGTATTTGTAAAGTTTCCGTTTACGGTTATTGATTTTTGAGAACCGGATAAGTTTACGGCTACTCCGGCTGTTTTAGTTAACGTTAAATTATTCAGACTTAATGCGCTTGCTAAATTTACCGTGAATGTTTGAGCACCTGAACCGTTAAAAGTTGTGGTGTTTGATCCTGTTGTATATGTTGTTCCTGAAGCAATCGAGAAATTTCCGCCTATAGTTAGGTTTTGGCCGTTTGCGTTAAAATCTCCGGATGTGATAGTAGCGTTTGCCAGTACTGTGAGAGGGTATCCTGTGTTAAGCTGAACAACTGCTGTTCCGGAAGCACGATTAATAACAAGGTTTCCCAGGGAAGCGTTAGAAGAAATCAGGAAAGTACTTTCATTAGACAGAATATTACCGCCCGTCGGAATAATTGTCAACGTTCCACCGGTGACATTGATATTCGGTGTAGATGACTTTACATCAAAAGCATACGGTGCGGTTGCGGGAGGCGCTGCATCACAGACATCATAAATGACGATGTCTCCGCCCGACATGTTGAATATATTTGTGGCGTTATTAATATTAAAGCTGCCATATCCTGTAATAACTCCGTTCATTGCACGGGATATGTTAAGAGTACTAAGTGAATTGTCCGAAATATCGGCAACAGAAGTAAATGAAACCGGAGTTCGCTGGAATCTTCCTCTGAGAGTAAAAGTTCCACCGGTCATCTGGAATGATGCTGTCGAACTATTCGCATTCAAAAACTGTTTGGCATCGACAGTACCGCCATTTATGAAAATCTGACCTGATCCTCCGTTTGTAACAATTCCGCCTGATTCTTTTGTAGAAAGATATCCGTCGTTAATTTCTAATTTACCATAGACATATAACGAACTATAACCACCCTGGATTACACCATTTACCAGTCCGGTACCCCCCGATACATTGTATGCGGCGTTTACTTCCTGGTAGTCATCGGAAGTTGAAAGTACTGCTACGTCAGGTCCATCAATCGTTAGTGCGCCCTTTGCAGGAATGTAGTAATCAGATGTTCCGGGAAGGGCGGCCGTAATGTTTCCTTCGGCGAGTGAAGGAATAACTATAGAACCCTGCAGAATCAAAGTACCGGCTCTGATCCATAATGCTTTTTTGATATTTGGATTCGTCGCAGTTGCGCCCATCAGAATATCTGCGGCGGCATTATTGGCTCCGAATAACTTGAAATTAAGGTAGTCGGATGAATTAATTGTCAGCGTGTAAGTCTGATCTGTTCCTTTATCCAGTACAAGATTATAGAAGTTAGTCGTATTATTACAAGTCAGGGTATTGTTAGTCGAACCTCTGAAGTATACGGTTGCAAATCCGGAAGTAGCACCAAGAATATTCGTAGGAAATGAGGAATAGGATGGGAAGGTTATATTCGAAAAATTAACCGTTCCGTTGTTGGTGAAATTACCATAGATAACAACCCGGTGTGATTGACTGTCGTAGTAATCAATATATGGACCGGCAATCGTTGTAGTAACTGCTGTCGGATTGGTAGTTGAATTTGTCACGCCGTTTCCGACAGAGATTGAACCGGAACTGTTTACAGTTACATTTCCGGAAATGGAAAGTTGTCTTCGCGTTGCTGTATTGTCATTGATCCGGTAGGTACCGTTTTTGATTAGCAGGTTCCCATTTAGAGTGAGATTGTTTAATTGTGTGGCGATTTGTCCGGCACAATTTATATTCAGATTATTGTAAGTTGTCTGAGCGGAAGGAAGATTGAATGAGGATGAATTGTAATATTCGACTGTTCCGCCACCTGTATTTACGAATGTATTTGTAACTGTAGTTGGAAAATTTGCGGAGGCAAGTAACAGAGTGCCCTGACCACTTAGTGAAGAGAAGCCGTTCGTAAAACTATATGTCAGCATATCCAGGAATCCACCATTGTTTATTGTGACATTCAGACTGCTCGTTGTAATATTACTTGATAGAGAAACTGTACGGCCCGTAAGAATGATTGCATTGTCGTTGTATCCAGGAACTGTAGAACCGATTTGTAATGTACCGCTTGGGTCAGAAGTCCATGTGGAAGGATTGTTCCAGTCGCCTGTCTGATACGAATAATAGGTAGAAGAACTTCCCAGTGTCCAGTAACTTCCTGTGGTGGCAGTTGTATTAGCCGTTATTGTAAATGTATTTACGCCGAATGTTGATGCTCCGGATGAAGGCGGGCATTGTGTAGCTGTGTATGGAGCAGGAGTGTAGGCGATAATCTGACTGGCACTGTTTAATTGCGCAGGATCGTATTGAAAGGTCGCTGTTAATGTTTTTGGTGAAGTACTGGTGACAAAATCCCAGTAGAGATTCATGTAAGCCGGATTCAATGCTGTTGGAACTGCGCGAACACTGTATGTTCCTCCGGCAGTGAGTGAAGTAACAGTCATCGGGTTATAGTAGTTTGCACAGCCGATAGGATTTATTGTTTGTGCACTAGCAACATTTTTAATCAG
>CAZAON010000195.1:0-2318 GCA_964486655.1 uncultured Flavobacteriales bacterium | reverse complement strand
GTATTGCTACCCGTGCTGCCGTTCGACTTGCATGTATTAGGCCTGCCGCTAGCGTTAATCCTGAGCCAGGATCAAACTCTCCATAGTAAAGTTGATTCTTAAAACTCTGTCAGGATTTGTTACTCAAGAATTCTATCAATTAAAATTGACGGTATTCAGGGCTTATTATTTCCTATTCAATTCTTCAAAGAACGTTTACTTATCATTCTCATAACTCTCTCGAGTCACGCTAAGTATTCTGTCTTATTTATTCCGAAAACTCCGTTGAGTTTTCAGTTTATTCGTTTTTTTTGGGGCTGCAAAGATATTAACTGATTTCGTCTTTACAAACTCTTTTAAAACTTTTTTTTAAAGCTGACTTAATTACCAGACTATCAATTAGAAAACTTTAATTTTCTCCAAATCTTAACAGCTATTATTCCGCTCAGATTTCATTGTTAATACCAGTAATAAAGCAAAGAACTTAATTGGGGATGCAAATGTACACACATCTTCTGATTACACAAACGAAAACAAGAGAAATTATCAACATTTCAAAGGTTTCTTCATAATCAAGCCTTATGGGTTAAAAACTAATTACTTACATTTTAGAAATTTTACGCTTTCCCTTCAAATTAACCGAATTTTATGGGGTTGTCGCCGATAATGGCAGTGTTTTACCGTTAAAAAACCTCCATCCCTCCTCCGAAAATTGCCTGATCCACCCCGAAATCTCCCTCACTTCCCCTCCCGCTTTCAGTCCCGGAAATGCCTCAGCAAACATCTCCGTATCTACCGATCCCAATGCCACACAATTCACCCGAACCCCTTCTCCCTTCAACTCCTCCGATAAACACTCCGTAAATGTTATCAATGCCCCCTTACTCGAACTATAAGCTGATAAACCCGCAAATTTCATACTCCCCTGCACTCCTCCCATCGACGAAATGTTCACTACATGCGAATGAATTCCCATTTCAGTATTCAGTTTACCATTGCGCAACAATGGCAATAACTCTTTCACCATATTGAACACCCCAAATACATTTACCTCATAAACCGCCCGCCAGTCTTCCATCGTGATTACATCTAAATTCTTCTTTACCAACCTGCCCGCATTGTTAATCAATACCTCTACCGACGTACTCGTTCGCTTAATTTCATCTATGAAATTCTTAACGCTCCCGCTATTCGTAATGTCACATTCGAACGGAATAACTCTCCCTCCCGACTCTTTTACCAATCTCGTCAATCCGTCCATACTCCTGCTTAATGCATATACTTTATTCGAAGGATCTGTAGAAAATTGCAACGCAGTCTGATATCCTATACCTCTGCTCGCTCCTGTAATTACTATGTTCATTTTCCCTGTGATTAAATTATTCAATCAAATCTTAATTTCTCTGCGAATCTAACTTTCTAACCGCAAATATTTACTTTTACTTTACACGATCCCATCAAAAATTAAACCTTCATTTTAAGTAAACTTAGGTAATTCAAAATTCCATTATTACTTTTACTATCACAATGAGAAGATCAATAAAAGCCGCAGTCTTATTCTGCTTCATGATTTTAATTAATTTCTCTGTCAACGCTCAGTATATCGATGGCGGTAACGGGGGAAATCAGAATATTCGTTTCGCCGACCGTCTTTTCTTCGGTGGTATTTTGGGAATGCAATTCGGAAGCGATCAAACCTTTATCGAAGTCGCACCACTCGTAGGTTATAAATTTAATACCCGTCTTTCGGCCGGACTACACCTCAAATACATGTACCAGGATGTTCATCCTGACTATTACCCAAATTATAGTACAAATATTTTCGGTGGCGGTCCGTTCGCCCGCTTCTTCGTCTACGAAGGCCTTTTCGCCCATTTCGAATATGAAATTCTGAATATGGATGTCCCTGATCTTTACGGAGGTTACAGAAGAGAAAATGTTACCAGCGTTTTCATTGGAGGCGGTTACAGACAAATGCTGGGTGAAAGAAGCGCAATGGATATAATGTTGCTATACAACGTAAACGAAAGCACATATTCTCCTTACATTAATCCGATACTGCAATTCGGATTCGCTTTCGGTATCTGAAAAATTAATTCTTTTCTGTCTTTATATAAGGCTCCGCTTTATATACCTCCAGGTCTGTGTTACGCATTATTTTATTGTACACATCCTGCTTCGGTAAATAATAAATCGCATATCCTTTGGCATAATAATACACCGCTTCATCATCGTTCAGGTAATCTCTCAAAACAGATTTCAATGAAGATGTATCCTTGCACTGAACTATCATCTGATTATACCATTTGCCACAAACAATAACAGATCTGCCACTTAAC
>CAZAON010000194.1:0-7064 GCA_964486655.1 uncultured Flavobacteriales bacterium | reverse complement strand
GATGAAAAAACCAGTAGCGCACTGGTTTCACTTTACCATAAGGATAACCTCGATGTTATCATCAAAAAGCTTCATAAACTGGGTGTTAGTCTGTATGCAACCGGAGGAACACAGGAGTTTATTGAAAAAATGAACATACCTGTAATCCCTGTTGAGCAGGTAACTGATTATCCCTCAATACTTGGAGGCAGGGTAAAGACCCTTCATCCGAAGATATTCGGCGGAATTCTCGGTCGCAGGCAGAATGAGCAGGATGGAACAGAAATGGCTGAGTATGAAATTCCTGAAATTGACCTGGTGATCGTTGACCTTTATCCGTTCGAAGCAACCGTTGCGGCCGGAAAAAGCGAAGAAGACATCATTGAAAAAATTGATATAGGCGGAATATCACTCATTCGCGCCGCGGCAAAGAATTTTAATGACGTATTGATAATTCCTTCGGCAGAAGAATATTCGTTTCTTTTAAAAATTCTCGATGAAAAAAACGGAATCACCTCTGTGGAAGACAGAAGATCAATGTCGGCCCGTGCATTCAACGTTTCATCTCATTACGATACTGCTATTTTTAAGTATTTTAATGAAAAGGAAAAGATTCCGGTATTTAAAAGCAGCGTTCAGGAATCAAAGACTCTACGTTATGGTGAGAATCCTCATCAGCATGCAGTATTCTATGGGGCATTGAATGAGATGTTCGAACAGATGCATGGAAAAGAGATTTCATATAACAATCTGCTCGATATAGATGCCGGCATTTCCATGATGAATGAATTCGATGAGCCGACAGTAGTTATAATCAAACATAATAATGCATGCGGACTGGCTTCTGCAGATACCATTGAGAAGGCATGGGAGTTTGCACTTGCGGCAGATCCAGTTTCGGCTTTCGGAGGAGTGATAGTTTCAAACAGAAAAATTGAAGGAGCGCTGGCAAATGAAATCAACAAAATTTTCTTTGAGGTTTTAATCGCACCATCTTTTTCATCAGAAGCTTCTAACATATTGATGCAGAAGAAAAACCGTATTCTGCTGCTTCAAAAAACAGCAAAATTGCCAGCTAAGCAATTCAGAACGATATTAAACGGAGTGGCTGAACAGGACAGAGACAATCATACAGAGACTAAATCGGATATGAAAACGGTGACTCTTGCCGAACCAACTGAAAATCAATACGCTGACATGGAATTTGCCAACAAGGTTGTTAAACACCTGAAATCGAATACCATTGTTCTCGCGAAAAACAGGCAGCTGTTAGGCAGTGGAACCGGTCAGACTTCCAGAGTTGATGCTCTGAAGCAGGCAATAGCAAAAGCCAAGCAATTTGGTTTCGATCTGAATGGTTCTGTGATGGCAAGTGATGCATTTTTTCCATTCCCCGATTGCGTGGAAATAGCTGCAGATGCGGGAGTGAAGGCGATTATCCAGCCCGGAGGCAGTATCAAGGACGGAGAGTCAATCGATTACTGCAATTGCCATCATCTGGTTATGGTAACTACCGGTTACAGGCATTTTAAACATTAATAAAGTTACCTCAATTATTCATTGAAATATCCGAATTTATTAAACCCTGTAGACTATTTTTGCGTACACAGGTGTTAATGTTCTCCCTCATTAAAATCATCTCATGGGATTGTTTGATTTTTTAACTCAAGAAATAGCGATCGATTTAGGCACGGCTAATACCCTGATCATACATAATGATAAGGTTGTAGTCGACGAACCCTCAATCGTTGCAATCGACCGTTCTACCGGTAAAGTAATCGCTGTTGGCAAACAGGCTATGATGATGCATGGGAAGACTCATGAAAACATCAAGACTGTTCGTCCCCTGAAAGATGGTGTAATCGCCGATTTCGATGCAGCTGAACACATGATCCGCGGAATGATCAAAATGCTGACTCCGAAGGGCAGCTTGTTTACTCCTTCATTACGAATGGTAATTTGTATTCCTTCGGGTATTACCGAAGTGGAGAAAAGAGCTGTTCGTGACTCTGCTGAGCATGCGGGCGCGAAAGAAGTTTATCTCATTCATGAACCAATGGCTGCCGCAATCGGTATCGGTATCGATGTCGAGGAGCCGATGGGCAATATGATTATTGATATCGGTGGAGGTACAAGTGAAATCGCCGTTATCGCATTGGGCGGAATCGTTTGTGACCAGTCAATTCGCGTTGCGGGTGACGGATTTACGAATGATATCTGGGATTATATGCGTCGTCAGCATAACATTCTCATCGGAGAACGTTCTGCCGAAAGAATAAAAATAGAAGTAGGTTCTGCATTACCTGAACTCGAGAATCCGCCCCCCGATTTCGCCGTACACGGACGGGATCTGATGACGGGAATTCCAAAAGAGATTACCGTGAGCTATTCTGAAATTGCTCATGCGCTGGATAAATCAATTTCAAAAGTGGAGGAAGCGATTCTTAAAGCTCTTGAAATGACGCCTCCCGAATTATCGGCCGATATCTATCGAACCGGAATTTATCTTACCGGTGGCGGAGCTTTGTTGCGCGGACTCGATCAGAGAATTGCCATGAAAACAAAACTTCCTGTGCATGTTGCCGAAGATCCGTTACGTGCGGTTGTTCGCGGTACAGGTATCGCACTGAAGAATATCTCCAGGTTTAAGTTCCTTATTCCTTAATGTCAGCGTTATCTTTAACGTAATGCCGAATGCGCAATCTCTTTCTCTTTTTATGGAAGTACAATTTCTTTATATTCTTCCTTTTGCTGGAAACGTTTTGCGGATATCTGGTAATAAGGAATAATAATTTTCAACGTGCTTCACTGATTAATTCAACCAATTCCGTCGCTGCAAACGTAAATTCTGTCGTCAGTTCGGTGACCGAATACATTAACCTTCGCACCACTAACGATGCTTTATCAAGGGAAAATGCGGCGCTTAAAGGCTTGCTTCCCGATGTATTTTACATTGACAGCGCGCTTAAGCATGTGGTGAATGATACGGTTCTGAAACGCCAGTATGTTTATATGACTGCAAAAGTCATTAATAACTCAGTCAACCGGAGAAACAATTATCTTACACTCAACAGGGGAAGTCTTCAGGGAGTCAAACCCGAAATGGGTGTTATATGCAGCGATGGTATCGTTGGCATCGTAAAGGATGTATCCGAAAATTATTCTTCCGTCCTTTCGTTCCTGCACAAGGATGTGAAAATAAGCGGACGAATAACGGGTACCGATTATTTCGGCTCAATGACCTGGCCCGGTTACGAACAAACTCACGGAAAACTCAATGACATTGCCAAGCACGTTAAAGTTTCAAAGGGAGATACTATCGTTACCACTTCTTATTCCGGAATTTTCCCCGAAGATATCATGATCGGTACGGTCGACGAAGTTGTTAAAGGCGGAGGAGATAACTTTCAGGATATTACCGTAAAGCTTTCAACTCCTTTTGGTAAACTTACATACGTATATATAGTCAATAACCTGATGAAGGATGAGCAAAGAGCTCTCGAAGAACCATTAAAGAATGATCGTTAAAATAATTTCACATCTGGGTTTGTTCATCGTACTTATTGCCATTCAGGTGATGATCCTGAATCACATTCAGTGGAACGGCTATGTGAATCCGTATGTGTATGTTTTGTTTATTCTTTTACTTCCCGTTGAAACCCCAAACTGGCTATTACTGGTTCTCGCTTTGATTACCGGTCTGACGATTGATATGTTTGGAAGTTCGGGCGGAATGCATGCCGCAGCTACCGTATTTATGGCATTCGCCCGTCCGGGTGTGCTTCGACTCATTGCTCCGCGCGACGGATATGAAGCGGAAACAAAACTGACACCTCATGTGATGGGATTCACATGGTTTCTTACCTACGTTACCATACTTGTATTCCTCCATCACCTCATTTGTTTTTATATTGAAGTATTCCGCTTCAGTGAATTTTTTATCACTTTCTTTAAAGTAATTTTAAACACTGCAATTACCGTTGCAATGATTGTCATCGGCGAATACCTGTTCGCTCAATCCAGAAGACATGCGCGTTTCATCCGATAGAAAGGCGGTCATTTACCTGATCTTTTTTTCAGTAGTGATAATCTATCTGCTGAGACTTTTCTATTTGCAGGTGATAGATGATAGTTATAAGCTTTCGGCAAATAACAATGTAATCCGGTTGGTCACTGATTATCCCGCACGCGGATTAATATATGACCGTAAAGGAAAATTGCTGGTATACAATGAACCTGTTTATGATCTCATGATCATTCCCAAGCAGGCGAAAAATATTGACAGCGTGGAATTATGCAGACTGATCGGAATTCCCGTCGAAGGTTACACGGAGCGTTATCAGAAGTCGAAAAATTATTCGATGGTGAAAGCTTCCATCTTCGAAAAGCAACTCTCAGTCGAAACTTATGCTTCCTTCCAGGAGAAGATGTATAAATTTCCCGGCTTCTTCGTTCAATTGCGTACGCGAAGAAAATATCCGACTCCAATGGCCGCTCACTTGTTTGGTTACATCGGTGAGGTTGATACAAACATCACCAAAAAAGATCCTTACTATAAGGATGGTGACTACATTGGTAAAAGCGGTATCGAGCAATCGTATGAGAAAATATTAAGAGGACGAAGAGGAATAAAAAGGATCATGGTAGACGTGTTCAACCGTGAAAAGGGAAGTTTTCAGAACGGAAGATATGATACGGCATCCGTTGCCGGTGAAAACCTGGTGCTGTCGCTCGATGGAGTTCTGCAGGAGTATGGCGAACGTCTGTTACAAAATAAAGTTGGAGCTGTCGTAGCCATCGAGCCATCGACCGGAGAAATACTCGCCTGTGTAAGTACCCCGTCTTATGATCCAAATCTTCTCGTTGGCCGCGCCCGTTCAAAAAACTATGGTCAGCTCGTCATGGATCCGACCAAGCCTTTGTTCAACCGTGCATTAATGGCTTATTATCCGCCCGGTTCCACGTTTAAATTGATTAACGATTTAATCGGCGAACAGGAAGGCGTTGTAAATCCGCTCACTGGTTATTACTGCGATGGCGGATATCATATGGGATCACAAACCGTAAAATGTGATGCAAGGCACGGACTCATTCGTCTCGAAGCGGCCATCGCTCATTCATGCAATACCTATCACTGTCACGTATTCAGAAGTATCGTTGACCAGAAGAAATTCAGATCAACTGCCGAAGGGTATGAAAACTGGAGAAAACATGTACTTACTTTTGGAATAGGTAAAAGACTTTTCAGTGATCTTCCTCAGGAGTTGAAAGGAAACGTTCCAACGATAGAATACTATGACAAATATTTCGGAAAGGGAAGATGGCGTTCTTCAACAGTTGTGTCACTTTCAATCGGACAGGGAGAACTTGGAATAACGCCGTTGCAAATGGCAAATACGATGTGCATCATTGCGAACAAAGGTTATTTCTACATTCCGCACATTGGACGCAAAGTCGGTAACGACCCTCATATTGATAAACGCTTTACCCAAAAGAATCATACAGATGTTAGTCCGGCCTACTATGAAATCGTGATAGATGGAATGGAAAGCGTTGTGGAGGCGGGAACGGCGGCGGCTTCTAAGATTAAAGGAATAGTTGTTTGCGGTAAAACAGGAACCGCTCAGAATCCGCATGGTAAAGATCACTCACTTTTTGTTGGTTTTGCACCGAGAGATAATCCGAAAATCGCCATTGGTATCATGGTAGAGAACGGAGGATGGGGTTCCGATTGGGCCGCTCCGATAGCCACACTGATGATGGAAAAATATCTGACAGACAGTATTTCAAGACCGGCATTGGAGAAACGAATGCTGGATGGGGTCGTAGCTCCGAAAATTTATCAGCAGGAGAAAAAGCAGGAGAAGAAAGACGAAAAGAAAGAAGATAAAAAGTCGAATGAAAAAATTGCAGCGACAGGCGTAATCAGCAAAAAGAGATGAGAAACGAGAAGAGCATCTTGCAGAACACTGACTGGGTATTGGTTGCCATGTTTATCATCATGGTAATCATGGGCTGGCTTAATATTTACGCGGCAGTTTATGATGAAGAGCATAAGAGCATTTTTGACCTTTCTCAGAATTACGGTAAACAGACGATCTGGATTGCGGGAGCATTCTTTATTGCATTTATGATCATGGTAATTGACGGTAAATTCTATGCCGCATTCTCCTATGTCATTTACGGTCTGATCATACTTCTACTGTTGTCAACATTTGCGTTTTCGAGAGATGTGAAGGGTTCGTATGGATGGATTGATATCGGATCTTTCAAGCTTCAGCCGGCGGAGTTTGCAAAATTTGCCACGAATATGGCTCTCGCAAAATACCTGAGTACACTGGGTATAAGAATGCAGGAGACACGAACAAAACTGATTTCGGCTCTTATACTCGGACTGCCTTGTATGATAGTGCTTTTGCAAAACGATACCGGATCGGCACTGGTTTTTTTGTCATTCATCTTTGTTTTATACAGAGAAGGATTATCGGGCAATTTTCTTCTGCTTGGATTTGTCCTCATGGCGCTGTTTATCCTTTCGTTGCTGATCAAGACAATGGTATTGGCAATTATCATCGGCTCGATTGCCTTGGTATTTATTCTGCTGGTTAGAAAGACGCGTAAAAACATTACGGTGATTCTGGCCACGGCTTTAATTGCGGTAAGTGTTGTATTGAGCGTTGAATATGTCTACAACAATGTATTACAGGAACATCAGCGTTCGAGAATAGATGTATTGCTCGGAAAGGAAATAGACCTGAAAGGGGCGGGGTATAACGTGAATCAGAGTAAGATTGCAATTGGTTCGGGCGGATTTTTCGGAAAAGGATTTTTACAGGGCACGCAAACCAAATATGATTTTGTGCCTGAGCAAAGCACCGATTTTATTTTTTGTACAGTAGGAGAGGAGTGGGGAGTCGCCGGAAGCTTCGTAGTACTCGGACTGTTTGCTGCATTGTTCGCTAGAATAATATATGTAGCCGAAAGACAGCGCTCGCCTTATTCGCGCATTTACGGATATGGTGTTGCATCAATTTTATTTTTTCATCTGCTGGTAAATATCGGAATGACGATCGGACTTGCTCCCG
>CAZAON010000193.1:0-3335 GCA_964486655.1 uncultured Flavobacteriales bacterium | reverse complement strand
ATTAATTGGATCACTGCTACCTGCGCCAACTGTGAGATCATTAAGTAAAACCGTACCGGATGAGGAACCATCAGTTTCCCAGACTTCATATCCATGCGTACCGTCATTACACGTAAAATAAAGTTTGTTTTTAAACGGCACGAGAGGCGATGCGAAACTATTTCCCGTACCCGGTCTTATATCTTTTACTAATTGAGTGCCTGATGATGTTCCGTCCGACTGCCATAATTCAAAACCATTCAGACTATCGCGTGCCGGAAAATAAAATATTCCGTTAGAAGCCGTAAAGAAAGCGGGAGAACTTGCACCTGCTCCCTGAAAAATATCTTTGACGAGTTGTGTGCCTGTTGATGTACCGTCAGTTTCCCATAATTCAAATCCGCTTATACCATCCGAAGCGGAAAAATATAATTTGTTATTATAGATGATAGATTGTGTCCGGGTAAATCCGTCGGCAATACCCGGATTAATATCTTTTAGCATTTCTGTTCCGTTTCCAGTTCCATCTGTCATCCAAACTTCAAATCCGTTTACTCCATCTGTTGCGGAAAAAAACATGTGATTGTTAAAGACTGTAAATCCGGATGGAAATCCGATTGCCGTACCCGGATTAATATCTTTCAGCAGAACAGTGTTCGCTACTGTCCCATCGGTCTGCCATAATTCAATACCATGTGCCGGATCTGTCGCACTGAAATAAAGTTTGTTATTGAATTCGCGGAATCCTGCCGGACTGGAACCACCCGTTCCCGGATTAATATCTTTTAAAATAAATGTTCCTGTAGATGTTCCATCACTTACAAATAATTCCAGTCCGAATACAGGATGAAATGCGGAGAAATAAATTTTATTTCCAAAAGGTGTAATGGATTTCGGATAACTTGAACTTGAACCTGGCCAAATATCAGCAACCATGTGTGTTCCGCTTGCCGTTCCATCAGTCACCCATAACTCAACACCGTCATTACCGTTATTCGCACTGAAGTACGCTTTACCATTCATTTCAACTAGCGGGGCACCGTAAATATCAATTCCCGAATCGGTAGGATCAATATCAGTCAAAAGCGTTGGCTGCGCCTGACAAAGCGTAATTATAAACAGTAAAATATTTGTAATTATTAATTTCATGAAATTAGTGGAAGTACTGAGAAATCAGAGCCAAATCTCTTTCTCAATTGCTGCGGCTAAGGTAGCTTAAATCTGAAAATCCTCTGTCATATGGCAGGGATTTTTACATGCAAAATGACTAATCTTTAACAAATCTCGCGAAAGAGCTTGAATTTCCATACTCAATGGCAATTAGATAAACTCCCTTTTCGATTTCATTAACCGGAAGCTCAATTTCTGACGAATTTATCGTCCTGTTTTTGATGATTCTTCCTGCTAAATCATAAATTCTTAAAATTCCTTCAGAATTAGTTTCCAGTCCGCTAATTCTGACAATTTCACTTGCCGGATTTGGATACACCGTGATCTTACGTCCATTCGAAATAAATTCATTTACGAGCACATTAAATGAATACAATGTATCTGCACCGAAACAACCGAAAGAATCAACAGCCGTGAGAATATAATCTCCGTTTTGTGTGGCAACAGTGAAAAAGTTTGTTTCAGTCGGCATCGGACTTCCATTGTACCACCATTGATAAACACTGAACCCGGTTGGACCAAACAAAGTGTCGCCTGCTTGTGAAATCGTGAAATGAGGTGAAGGAACTATTGAAACCACATTCTGAATTACTATTGTATCCGAACCATCAGTATTAGTGGCTATTAATGTTACATCGTAACTTCCGGTATCAGTATAACAAATACCCTGAGGAAATCCTGAGGTACTGGAAGAAGGAACTCCTCCCGGAAAATACCATTGGAAAGAACTGGCGTTTGCCGACAGGTTAATAAAATCAAAACATCCACCCTCGCAAAGTGCAGTATAATTTGTGGTAAAATTTGCAACAGGCAATTGAGGTTGGGTTGTCTCACAGAATTTGTTTACCCAATAATCGTATCCGCCCCGCGAATCTTCACTCTTGTATGATGAAGAATCGGCTGCAGACCAATCGGCAGTAACGTAACAACCCGGACTTGATTCCAGTGTGTAAGCGAATTCATCTTCACCGTCCACAAGAATTGTTTTATCCCATAATTTAATTCCGTTAGAATCTGTTTTCAATAACCACGCTTGTTCGTAGCCGAAATTATTTTCAGATTTATCGCCGCTCATATTCGAATAAGAAGATGTGCCAAATAAAATTCCATGATCGTGTGTTTCCTGAACAAATCCCATTGCGGTTTCAACCCAGCTACCGCCAAATCTTTTATCCCAGATTTTTGTTCCGACAGAATCCGTTAACACTAACCAGACATCACCCCGGTTAGTAGTAAGAGACGAAGTTGTATCGCGTGTTGGCTCTGAAACATCACCCGACATATCTGATCTGATATATCCGCCCAAAATAAATCCGCCGTTATGTCTCACTTTCAAATCACAAAAATTATCCCTTTCAGAACCACCAAATCGTTTATCCCATAATTTCGTACCTGCGGAAGAAATTTTTATCATCCAGTAATCATTTTCACCTCTTGGAAAGTCAGAGACATCATTACTCATGTTTGACAAAGTTCTGCCTCCGAGTACATAACCTCCATCCGGAGTTTTTTCCAAAGCATATAACTCTTCTGTTCCGTCACCACCATAATGCTGATCCCATTGTTTAATTCCATTCGGATCTGTTTTTACGATCCAGAAATCTTCAGCCCCATAACTAACATGTGATACATCACCGGAAGTATCCGATGCCGACCAACCAGCTAATAAAAATCCACCATCATCAGTCTGAACAGCGCCGCCTAACTGATCATAGCTGCTTCCTCCATACCTTTTATCCCACAATTTATTTCCATTAGCATCAGTCCTCACAACCCAGTAATCCATAGAACCTTTCGTCGGTTCGCTAATATCACCACTACTGTCCGAAGTTGTAAAACCACCCAATAAAAATCCACCATCATCGGTTTGAATAACACTGTATAACTTGTCTTCGAATGATCCCCCAAATCTTTTATCCCAAATTTTTTCTCCCAAAGAATCGAGTCTGACAATCCAATAATCAGTACCTCCGCGTGATGCATCAGTGATGTCATTTCCCTGAGGTGAATTTGTATAACCACCTAAAACGAACCCGCTGTCTGTTGTTTGGATAATTTCTGTTAAAATTTCAACACTCGTCCCTCCATATGTATGATCCCACTTTTTCTCAAGGTGTACCTGAGCATGCAAATTGAAAATCAGAGAACTGAACAGCGTAATTAATGTAATATTTTTCATTTTGGGG
>CAZAON010000192.1:0-21198 GCA_964486655.1 uncultured Flavobacteriales bacterium | reverse complement strand
CGGCTCATTCTCGAAATCAAAACTGAAATCTTCATCGTCAGCCCCGTCGATGTGAATACTCAGGCTTCTTATTGACTTGCACATTTCCGACATACCCTCCTTCATCCTTTCCATCGAACTCTTTATGTCCCTTTCAATTTCTTCACGGTCTTCATCACTAATTTCCGGATGATCCATGTCGATGATCATGTGTTTCCGCTTGTTTTTTGAATCCTTATCTCCGCCGATTATTATCTTCGTTTTGGAGGTATTCTTCTCATCGCCACCCGTAAAACTCTCAACAATCTTATCAATATCGGTGTTATTCTTAACCTCAAATGATGTATCAACTGTTGTCGTTTTACCATTTTCGGTTTTTTTCATAATCAGATGAACTTTCCCGTTTTCACTTGTTACATTCACGGAAGTTTCCTGGGCCAATGCGATGGTTGCGGAGAATAAAACCAGAGCCAGAACTACGGTGGCCCAGGCAAGTATTTCTTTCAATTCAATGCGGTTCATCATGGTGTTTGAATTTTTGCATAAAGAACGATTGGAAGTACACCATTTCTGGTTAATATGCGGTTAATCTCTGTTAATGATAGGTTAAATTCAGTGCTTAATTGTTAAGGGTGACTATTTTTACAGCCAATGAATAAAAAACGAGTCAGGGTCCTGATTTTCTTTATGAGCATCGCACTCGCCGGCATAATCAGCCTGCAGGTGTACTGGATCTCACATGACGTGACAATAAAAGAACAGCAATTCGATCAGTCTGTCAGTCAGGCAATGAATTCCATCGTCGATCGCATTGAAACAAACGAAGCCCTGAATATTTTACACGAAAAGGTATTTAAGATTGATCCTACAAAGATTACTCAATTAATGATCAGCGATACATCGAGCAGTAATCCTGTCACCATTACCGATTCAACAGTTGAAATTCCCGCTCATGCCATAAAGCCTCCCCCCATTGCCGATGACCTCGACAATGCAGACATAAATATTGAATTTCATCGTCCGGGCAGCAACCAGACTTTTTTAAGAGTGCAACGGAGAAATTTTATCAGGCGCGACTCGATTTCGGAGCATACGATACATAGTTCACGAATAACCAGAATTTTCGGCGATTCGGCCGAAGTCATCATCAGGCAGAATGAAGAAAAAATCAAAGCAAGACTTGAGAAACTGAATGACGTGATGGCGAAAATGGCGATTGAATTTGCCGGTCCGGAAAACGATATTAAGTCAAGATTGGATTCTACAAAAATTGACTCACTGATCAGGTATGAATTAAAGAACAAAGGAATTGATATTGATGTTAACTATGGAGTATTGAACGGTACAGACAGTTCTTTCCTGATAGCAAAAAGTGAAGTCCCTTCTTCGACGTTATTACGCTCAAAATACAAAACATTGCTTTTTCCGAATGACATTATTTCCAAACCGGACTTTCTGATTTTACATTTCCCGGACACAAAAAAGTATGTTTTATCTTCTATTTGGCTAATGGTTCTCTCGTCCACCCTCTTTACCTTTATTATCGTATTTGGATTTGCCTATACGATTCAGGTAATGTTCAGGCAGAAAAAATTATCGGATATAAAGAGTGATTTCATTAATAACATGACACATGAATTTAAGACTCCGATTGCTACTATTTCACTGGCAGTAGATTCCATAAAAGATCCGCGAGTAAAAAATGACACCGAAAAATTTGAATATTTTACGCGTATCATCAGAGAGGAAAATAAAAGAATGAACAGTCAGGTCGAGAATGTACTGCAGATGGCCCAGATCGAAAAAGGCGAACTCAACCTGAGAAAAGAAGAAGTGAACCTGCACAGTGTGATTCAGCAGGCTGTTGACCTCATTTCCCTTCAGGTCGAGAACAAGGGTGGGAAAATTGAAAGCAAACTGAATGCGGAATTACCTGTATTGTCGGGAGATAAAATTCATCTTTCAAATGTGATATTTAACCTCCTGGATAATTCAAATAAATATTCACCTGAAAAGCCAACAATAATAATAGAAACCGGCAATATCAGAAATGGTATTTTCGTTAGGGTAACTGATTCCGGTATCGGAATGACCAAGGAAACACAGAAGAGAATATTTGACAGATTTTATCGTGTTCCAACCGGAAATTTACATGATATAAAGGGATTCGGACTTGGACTGAGTTATGTGAAAGCGATTGTTGAGCAACACCAGGGTACTATTGCTGTGGACAGTGAACCCGGCAAAGGCAGTACGTTTGAAATTTACTTACCTCTAAAAACCCCCAAATAATTCATGGACAAGAAAACTAAAATACTACTCGTTGAAGATGATCCGAATTTTGGATCGGTCTTGAAAAACTACCTGGAATTAAACGAATACGATGTCAAGTTAAGCTCCGACGGAAACGCCGGGTATGATCAGTTTGTTTCAGGAAAGTTTGATGTTTGCATCCTCGATGTCATGATGCCGAAAAAAGACGGATTTACTCTTGCGAAGGAAATAAGAGAAAAGGATGAACATGTTCCGATCATTTTTCTAACGGCAAAGACGATGAAAGATGATATGCTGACAGGATTTAGAATGGGCGCCGACGATTACATCACCAAACCATTCGATTCTGAAGTACTGCTTTACAAACTCAAAGCCATTTTAAAACGAAGTACTGACAGACTTCATGATCCGACACAAAAGGAATTTTCTATAGGAAAATATAATTTCAATTTTGACCACAGGACGATTTTACTTGATGGCAATTCACAAAAATTATCGCCAAAGGAAGCTGATTTGTTGCGTTTGCTTTGTGTGTACAAAAACGAACTTCTTCCCCGTCAAAAAGCGTTGAAAGAAATCTGGGGCGATGATAATTATTTTAATGCGCGTAGTATGGATGTATTTATCACGAAACTCAGAAAATACCTGAAAGACGATCCGACTTTAGACATTATCAATATTCACGGAAAAGGATTCAGACTCATAGAAAATGCCGGAAGTTGAAATTTATAAAGGTTGTTTCTAAATGACCGTCAATAAAGTTGGTAAATTTTGATGAAATAGATCCGGACGATTGTTCCCTTTTTTGAAAGAAGACAGTTGACCGGATTTTTTTCCAAATATTCTGAATAATACCCATTTTTTCATTAGGTAAAATCATTGTAATTTCGCCTGTTACAGGTGATTTGCCATTTGTTGGTTTTCATTTTGTTTATCTTCATATTTAATTGCCCTCCAACCCGTTAGTCTTTATGGAACGCCGACAGTTCATTCGATCAAGTTGTAAATTGTGTGCAGGTTTCGCCGGCGTATCATTAATATCAAGTCTGCTCGTTTCCTGTACTCCGTTGCCGATTTATAACACAACATATAAAGATAAAGTAATCAATGTACCGCTGACTGAATTCCTGAATACAAATTATATTCTAGTGAGATGCAAGAATCTGGACTATGATGTTGCTGTTATCAAACAAAGCGATGGTTCATTTCTCTCTTTATACATGCAATGCACACATGCGGAGAATCCGGTTGATTTTACCGGAGATGAATTCAAATGCAGCCTGCACGGATCCGTCTTTTCAAAAACAGGAGAAGTAAGAAAAGGTCCTGCAGAAAAAGCTCTAATATCATTTAAAACAAGCACCGAAGAAAATCAGTTGGTAATTCAAATTCAGAATTAAAGCCTGTAACACTATGCTATTTTACCTGAGTTTTATCGTATTTATACTTTCGGTCATAGGCGCATTAATAATAATGCTGATAGGAAAAAACATGGGAAAGGAAAAATTTCTTCTCCTCGCTTCCATGCATTTTATTTTACTTCTGGCGTTTATTGCTTCTCTGATACTCAAAAAAGATCATTCAACACAGGTAAACAATTATTTTTTTACAACATTCTATTGTTCCGGACTTCTTTTAAGCGGTGTAGCATGGAGAGTTGAAATACAAAAATTTCTCAGATATTATTTCTCTGTTTTTATCATCGGAATTCCAATGTTTCTCTTCTCACCATCCATGATGATGAATTTTCTTGTAACGGGAAAATACAGCAGTACAACAGGAAAAACATTTGCTCTTCAGGGAAAATATTTTCTGGAAGAACAGAATTCATCCGCTTCGTCCGATGAAAATCCACAATACAAAGTGATCTCAAAAACCGGCATTTTTCACACCACCATTCAACGCGATGTATCTTTTAACGGAACAATTGACTCAGTTAAAGTCATTGATAAAAATCCTGTTACAATGACAATCCGCGGTTATATATCAAAAAAAACTTATGTATCAGAAGATATAGACAGCAGCGACGTTGAGATTACACTTCGAAAAAACAAGACAGGTACTATCGAATACAGACTTTAAAACATACCATGAAAATCAGTAATGCAATCACATTTGTCATAGTACTTTTCTGCCGGTCAGTGATGGCCCAATTACCCGATACTGATATTTACCTTAGCAGTATTACTAAAACCGATAGCGGATATACTTTTTCGGTACCTCAGAACATCACCGATCGCGAAGGATATGATAATCAGCCATACTTCACTCCGGATGGTAAAAGGATTTTATATGTGTCTGTAGAAGACAGCACACAATCAGATATATATGCATATGATCTGCAGGCTAAAGTCAGTATTCAGCTAACAAATACCCCGGAGAGCGAATATTCGCCTGCCTATAGTACCGACAGGAAATTCCTTTCCGCCGTTAGGGTGGATGCCGATTCGGGGCAACGTTTTTATTATATGCCGCTGAGTGACATCAGAAAATCAGCCATCATTTATAACAGTGATAGCATCGGCTATGGATGTTTGCTGAATGATACATCATTGGCCATGTTTATTCTCGGCCGATCTAATACTTTGCAATTACTGAATATGAAGAACGGTCAGAGAAAACTGATTGCATCCGATATTGGCCGGTGCATGAAACTTTCTCCCGATAATTCTGAAATGTATTTTGTCATAAAAGGGAATCCCGCCGAATGGTTTATTTACTCGATGGATATTAAAAAAAATTCACTGAGAAGAATTGTTCAGACACTTCCCGGTTGCGAAGACTTTGCCATACTGCCTGATGGAACGATTTTAATGGGCAAAGAAGGAAAATTATATTTTTCCGCAAACCGAAGTGAATGGAAAATGTTAGCCGATTTTACTTCTTCACTCCCCGACTTTTACAGAATTGCCGTAAATCCGGATGCTACTCTTCTTGCCCTTGTTGTATTTAAGGGGAAAAAACCATGAGTCAGTATGATTATATGATTGTCGGATATGGTTTGTCCGGCGCCATTCTCACAGATGTTCTAAGCAGGAATGGAAAAAAAATATTGATCATTGATAAATTCAATAAGAATTCCTCTTCGCAGGTAGCGGCCGGACTTGTAAATCCGGTTACCGGTCGCCGCGTTGTAAAAAGCTGGATGGCCGATGAACTAATACCGTTTGCAAAAAACTATTACCGCGAAATTGAAAAGGAAACAGGTACAAAGTTTTTTCATGAAATTGATTTACTCGAATTTATTCATTCTGTAAAAGACATCAACGACTGGACGGCACGCATGTCAGAACCCGAAATGTCGAAGTATCTTGACTTAAATCCTCCGGAAAACTCATATGATAATATCATTACATCGTTTCAGAAAATATTCCGAATAACTTCCTCGGGCTGGATGAATATTCCGTTTTTTATTGATGTATGCAAATCGAGAGTTTCCGAATCCGTATCTTTTATCAACGATAAATTTGAATATGAATCCTTAAGACTTAGTGCTTCAGAGATTAACTATAAGGAACATTCGGCCGGCAGAATTATTTTCTGCGAGGGTCACGAAACATTGAATAATCCGCTTTGGAACTGGCTTCCGTTTCTTCCTGCAAAAGGAGAGATTCTGACCATATCTTGTAATGAATTGCCTGAAGATTTCATTCTCATGAGCGGCATTTTCGTTATTCCGCTTGGCAATAAAAAATTCAGAGTTGGCTCTACATATGAGTGGAATTTTCAGCATGAAGAACCGACTGAATCAGGCAAACAGAAACTAATCCGTTTGATTGATGACTTTTTGAAAGTTCCATACGAAATAACGGATCATCGCGCAGGCATAAGACCCACAGTGAAAGACCGAAGACCGATCATAGGCAGGCATCCCGCCCATTCAAATGTAATGGTGTTTAACGGAATGGGTACGAAAGGTGTCCAGCTTGCCCCCTACTTTGCACATCACTTTTATGATTTTCTCGAAGCAGGAAGCGAACTGAATGGTGAGATAAATGTGCAGAGATTTTCAAATTCGTGAATAAAAGGATATGCATCCCGATCACATGTTACATCCTTAACTTTCGGCTATCCCATTCTGAGTGCTTTCAATCGTTCGATCAAAGGAGGATGAGAATAATGCACGAACACATAAAGCGGATGAGGAGTCAGATTACTAAGGTTATCCGCAGAGAGCTTTTTCAACGCTGAAATCAAAGCTTCACCGTTAAATGATTTTCGCGCAAATGCATCCGCTTCAAATTCATTTTTTCTCGACAGCATTTGTGTCAGAATACCGGTAATAATTGAAACCGGAGTATAAAGTATGGTGAAAGCAAATAAGGAAAGGTGTAAACCGGGCTGATTAGCGCCAAGGGCTGTATACAAGCCTTCATTGTTTTGTAATAAAGAGAAAACGAAAAGCATAACTCCAATCTGAATCACCCCCGCAATAAATCCCGCCAACGTATGCTTCAGCTTAAAATGACCGGTCTCATGCGCCAATACTGCAACCAGTTCATCTGTCGAATATTCATTTACAAGAGTATCAAATAGAACGATTTTCTTTTTTTTGCCAAGTCCGCTAAAAAAAGCATTTGCCTTTGACGACCTTTTCGATCCGTCCATCACGAAAATTTCGTTCAAAGGAAAGTTATTCTTTCTGCTGTAATTACTGATCGCATTTCTCAATTCACCTTCCGGTAACGGAGTCAGTTTATTGAAAAGCGGAACAATCCAAGATGCGTAAAAAACAGTCGTCAATAACATTAAAACAGTCATGAATATCCATGCCAGCCACCAGAAATCCGATCCCGTCCATTCAAATATCTTTACCAGGAAACTAATCACCGCGCCACCCAGAATAATTGCAAGCAGATATCCCTTTATCTTATCGGCAATAAAAGTCTTAGCAGTCGTTTTATTAAATCCGAATTTTTGTTCAATCACAAACGTCCTGTAAATACTGAACGGCATTGATAATAGATCTGAAATAATTCCAATACTCCCGAAAAACAAAATTGCGATCATAGAAGGTGAAGCCGTATACTGCCGGATCGTTTCATCGAGCCAGCCGAAAAAACCGGAAAGTAAAGCTACCAGCATAATTACAATGGAAAATATGTCGCTTATCCTACCAAGTTTGTAATTAGCCAATGCATATTCTCTCGCTTTATTATACTTCTCTTCGCTGTAAATGTCGCTAACAATGTAAGGGACTTCGTGTGACCAGTTCCTGATATTCAGAAAACTCAGTATGGCCTCTATAACAAAATTTAATACAATAATTAAAACAATCGCTGTTAACATAGTTGAATTAATAAGAACCGGCACGCTTTCTTAAAAACCACTCGATGGAAAGTAAAAGGAGGAGTAAAAAGAAAATCAGCTTCCACTCTATCAGATCTCTTAATTTATAATGTGAATAGGAAATGGTCTTAATATCGGCTCTTGCAAGCAGCTTCTGTGCGAGATTATCAAGTTGATTCGCATAGTACATCTCACCTCCGCTTTGTTTCGCAATCGTATACATGATTTTATGGTCTGCAACTGTTTCACTCTGCTCTGCCTGCAAAGCTGTTACGCTCAACTCACCCGCTGAATTATAAATCTTATCTCCAACTTTTACGGTTGCTTTATATGAATATTCGCCCGATGGTAAAAATCCGGCATTAAGTGTATAGCCTTTTTCCGTTTTTGAAAACGTATATGCGAAAGACTTTTTCGCTGAATTAATAATATTGATGGTAACGTCAGGATTCGTTATCAGCTCATAATTATCGTTAAAAACTTCTGCGTCGAATGATACCGGTTCATTTTCGGCAAAGTTGTTTTTATTGATAAGCCTGAAATGAGATCTGTTTTCTTTTACACTCAGATTTTGCACGGTCTTTTGAAGCCATTCGTTGAAAACATTAAAGTTTCCGTTTTCGGCATAGTCGTTCAACCTCCAATTCCAGATTCCTTCACCACATAAAACACCGGTTCGAAATCCATTGTTTTCATTAAAAATCTGCAGCGGCTGATCTGTATTGACTGCGCCGATTTTCTGATACAACAATACCGCATTGTCAGTAGTATTTATATACCGGCCAAATGGGCTCACCAGCGGAGGAAATATGGGAACCATCCTTTTCATTTCCTCACTTACATTAAACCTGCTGAAATTATTATTGACTAAGGCCTGAATGCGATTGCTTTTCTGACTGCCACCTTCAATAGAAATTCCGGCCTGTAACCTGTTAAACGATCCAATACTGGTCTGACTGCCGACTATAAACAAGGAAGGTGTATTACTGGTCTTTACCTGGGTGATGATATTCGCGGCATCATTTGTCAGTGACGGCAGGTTGTGAAAAATCACAAGGTTGTAGTCCATTGCCTTTTCCTGCTGAGGATCCACAACGACTTTTACAGTATAATTCTGGCTGCTTTCAATTCCATTCTTTAAGGCTGCAATATCGGGATGCGGCGCATTGGCAACTATTAATATTTTCTGCTTGCTGTCAATGACCTGGATATAAATATCACGTTCATTATTGGCTGTGGTCATTTCTCCCGGTATAGGCTCAAGCTTAATCTTATAATGAACAAGTCCGGTCTTACGCGCATCAAGTATTACCGGAATCAATTGCGAATAACTGTTGCCGCTGATGTTAATGTCTCTTGTAAAAACAGTAGCCGAATCCTCAAGGAGCGAAACTTTCGATTTAGCACCACTCGACTGGCGTGCATTTATGGTAATTTCTATCGGGAAACTATTTCCGGCATAAACAACCTTATTATAATTTAAACGCGAGATAAGTAAATCCTTCTGAATGGTCGTATCGCCAAGTGCAATAGTATAAATGGGTACTTTAAGTTCGTCGCCGTAAAGCGGACTGCTTCCGCGATTATAAAGCCCGTCACTGGCAATTACAACAGCGCCAACATTTCTGTTTCCGAATCTTACTCCCAATTGCTTCTGAAGGGCCGAAAAATCTGTTTGCTTATCACTAAAATTAAAGTCCAGTTCGTCTTTTATTCTGTCTCCCCAACTGATCGTACGTACATCAAATTTATCGGAAAGCGAACCAATAAACTTCTGCAAAGCAAGAGGATAACCGTCCTTACTTCTGAAGAATGCCGAGTCCTTATTTAGAACTATACTCTCCGAATTATCCTGAGCAATTACTATTACCGGCTTTTCTTTTTCCCTCGAATAGGTTTTTATGAGCGGAGATAATAAGAGTATAGCAAGAATGAATACAGCCAGCGTACGAAGGGCAAAAAGGACTCGCTTCAGCCATACATGAATTCCGTCAAAGGTAGTATCACGTCTGTATAAAAGGTAGGCATACAATAAACCTGCGAAAAAGCAAATTATAATCCACCAGGCAGGTAATTCAGTAATCAGTTGGATATTCATAAAGGCGCAAATATAGTTGTTAGACTTGAGTCTTTAGTCGTTAGAATTCAGATTTTAACCAATAAATGAGTCTATTTATTTGATAATTGTTTAAACTTTAATCATTGTCAAAAATCAGACTGTTAACTATTATTAACCAAATCATGAAAGTTTATCAGTTAATCAACTCAAGACTAATGACTCAAGACTAAATAGTATATTTGCGCACTGAAAATCCTGTCGCCTCTTTGAAAGACAAGGGGAGGAAAGTCCGGGCAACGCAGTGCATCCTGCTTCCTAACGGGAAGGTGTTTCCGCCCCAGAGGCGGGGACAACAGAAAGTGCCGCAGAGAATAACTGCCCGCCACTTCGGCGGGTAAAGGTGAAAACGTGAGGTAAGAGCTCACGGATATTGTTAGTGATAGCAATATCGGGTAAACCTCAGGAGTTGAAAAACCAAATAAGTCATGGGTTAAGGGCTGCACGTCCGATTCGTCTCAGGCGGAACCATGACGGGTAGGTTGATTGAGGTGATGTGTGAACATCATCCCAGATAAATGACAGGGAGATTCGTCTTACAGAACCCGGCTTACTTTCAGTTACAAACAGCGTTCTTCTTTGGGAGAACGCTGTTTTTATGAGTGAATCCAAAATTTGATAAATGATTCCCAAAATTTTATAAATTATAATTAGTACAGATTAATTTATTTTGCGCCATAAATCACACGAACAATTATGAGAATTTACCTGGTTCTATTTCTTCTGTTGATAATGAGTCTGAAAACGGAGGCACAACTTTATACCATTAGCGGTTATGTAAAGGAAAAATCTTCCGGCGAACCAATGATTGGTGCCAATGTTTACATTAAAGAAACATTAAAAGGCACGACCACTAATCAGTATGGATTTTACTCGCTGACTGTTCCAGGTGGTAATGTAACTTTGGTCATTTCATATGTTGGCTTTGTAAACCGGGAATTTCCTCTGGTTCTTGATAAAGATACACGCGTAAACACCGAGCTTGAGGTTTTTGCCATTGAAACAAAAGAAGTCACAATTACCGCTGAGAAAGAAGACCGCAACGTTCAGAGTACTGAAATGGGACGTGAGAAAATGGATGTAGATCAGATCAAGACATTACCGGCTTTTATGGGTGAAGTGGATATATTAAAATCAATTCAGCTTTTGCCGGGTGTTTCATCGGCGGGTGAAGGAAACAGCGGGTACTATGTAAGAGGAGGCGGACCGGATCAGAATCTGATTCTTCTGGATGAGGCAAATGTTTACAATGCCTCTCACCTTTTCGGATTTTTCTCTGTTTTTAATGCCGATGCGATTCAGAATGTTACTCTTACGAAGGGCAATATGCCTGCAAATTACGGAGGCCGGCTTGCTTCTGTTCTTGACATTCAGATGAAAGAAGGTAATAACAAAAAATTTGGTGTGGAAGGCGGATTGGGTTTCGTTTCTTCCCGTCTGACAGTTGAAGGGCCGATTAAAAAAGATACAAGTTCATTTATAGTGAGCGCAAGGAGAACATTTATTGATTTGTTCTTCGGTAAACCATTTGTGAGTGATGAATCAGAGATCAGCGGAAATAAATATTACTTCTACGATTTAAACGCAAAAGTAAACTATCGCCTGAGTGATAAAGACAGGTTGTTTTTAAGTGGTTATTTCGGCAGGGATATTTTTAAATTTAAGAGTCCGGATTCAGACTTCTTTATCGAAGTACCGTGGGGTAATGCCACGGCAACCGCGAGATGGAATCACCTCTTTAATAACAAGCTATTCCTGAATACGTCTTTAATTTATACCGACTATAATTTTTCATTTGAAGGCGGGCAGAATGATTTCAGTTTTAAGTTATTCTCAGGAATTACAGATTATAACATCAAAGAAGATTTTACATGGTTGCCGAATATCAGACACAATGTAAAATTCGGAGCACAGTATATTTTCCATGTGTTCGTACCAAGCAATGCGACCGCTAAAGCGGGTGAAGTAGTATTTGATCCGGGAAAAATATTAAGACAGTATGCTCATGATGCGGCAATTTATATCAACGACGAGTATGAAATATCTGACAAGTGGCTGATAAACGGCGGACTTCGTTTTACCTTATTCTCTCAGGTCGGTCCATTCGACCGATATGTACTTAATCCGATTACTGACCTTGCGGAGGATACAATACATTATGATGCGGGAGAAAATGTTCAGACATATACACATGTCGAACCGAGGCTTTCGGCACGTTATTCGATAAACAGCAAATCTTCCCTGAAGGCATCCATTTCGCAAAACTACCAGTACATACATATGGTTTCGTTATCGTCTATCTCTCTTCCAACCGATACCTGGGTACCGAGCAGCGATAAGGTAAAACCGCAATCCGGCACACAGTATGCGCTTGGATATTTCCGGAATTTCAAGCAAAACATGTTTGAAACATCACTCGAAGTCTATTACAAGACTTTGGAAAATCAACTTGAATACGAAGAAGGATTTCTGCCCGAAAATTCAGTCAACAGCAACCTCGATAATTATTTTGTTTCAGGTAAAGGATGGAGTTACGGAGCTGAACTTTTTCTGAAAAAATCGAAGGGAAAATTCACCGGTTGGATCGGATATACACTGGCATGGACGAAGAGAAAATTTCCGGACCTGAACCAGGGGAATACCTATTTTCCCAAATATGACCGCAGACATGATATTTCCATTGTGCTTACCTACGAGGTTTCAAAACGAGTCACACTTGGTGCTACGTGGGTATATGCAACGGGAAATCTGAATACGTTTCCGGAGCGAATGTTCTTCATGTCGAATGGGGATATTGTGGAAGATTACGGCGGACAAAGAAATAATTACCGTATGGATCCATATCACAGACTCGATGTCAGTGTAAATGTAAAAGGTAAAGAACATAAAAATTTTCAGGGAAGCTGGAATTTCTCGGTCTTCAACCTCTACAACAGATACAATCCGTACATTATTTACTTCGATAAAACCTATTCGGAAAACACAATCACAATTTCGGCGAAACAGATATCACTCTTCCCGATTTTACCAAGTGTTACTTATAACTTCAAATTCTGATGATCACCATGAAAAAATATATAATCCTCCTGTTTATCGCATCTCTGTTTTTCGCCTGTGAAAAAGACGTTACAGTTGTTGTTCCCGAAGCTGAAGAAGGAATTGTTGTGGAAGGGAAAATTGAAGTTGACACTCCGGCCATTGTGTTTTTATCAAACACGATTCCGTTTTTCGGTGAAATAAACACGACTGAAATTATACAAAACAGTATTACCGGCGCGCTTGTTATCGTGGAAGACGGATTCTCCGTTGATACTTTAACTCAAATTCCTGGAATTGGCGTATACATCGGCGATAATATTCGCGGTGTTGCGGGCAGAACTTACAAGCTTTCGGTATATGCAGGTGACAAGTCGGTTACTTCGGTTACAACAATTCCTTATCCTGTAATACCTGATAGTTTATGGTGGAAACCGGAAGGAACAAGAGATTCGCTCGGATTTATTTGGATGCATTTCAGAGATCCTGATACGATAGGAAACTACTACAAATGGTTTGCACAAAGGATAAACAGTTACACCTATGGTGATGATGCGGGTGAAATGAAAGACAGTACTTTTATCGCCGCTCCAAACAGCACATTCGGTGATCGCTTTTTTAATGCAAAAGAATTTGATTTCAATTTTCCGAGGGGCTCTTTCTCTTTTTCCGACAAAGAAGATGATCAGAACGATGAGAAGTATTTCTTTAAACGTGGAGACACCATTGTGATAAAACTCACTTCAATCGACTTTCAAACAAGTGAATTCTGGAGAACGGAAGAACAGCAGGTACAGAATAATGGAAATCCATTTGGATCTCCCGCACCGGTAACAAGCAATATTGTGGGCGGACTGGGAGTCTGGGGTGGATATTCGGCAGCATACGATACCATAATTGCCCAATAAAATTCTAATTTATAAATTGCATAAAAAAGATATTATGCGTTGGAGAGGAAGAAGTGGTAGTTCGAATGTAGAAGACAGGAGAGGCATGGGCGGAATGGTTGCCGGTGGCGGATTGGTAGGACTTGTCATATACCTTGTTGTCGCATTTCTTGGTGGTGATCCCGGACAGATACCTCAGTTTACACAACAACAGGGACAACCTTTAAGTCAGGAAGAACAGGCGGCAGAAGATACCATGGCACAATTTGTTTCAGTGGTATTAGCGGAAACAGAGGCGGCCTGGTCAGACATTTTTCAGCAGAATGACATTCAATATCAAAAACCAACCCTGGTATTGTTTCGCGATCAGGTTCAATCAGGATGTGGTGCTGCCGGTTCTTCAACTGGACCGTTTTACTGCCCCGCCGATCAAAAATTATATATCGATCTTTCTTTTTACGAAGAACTACGAAACAGATTCAAGGCATCCGGCGATTTTGCAATGGCCTATGTGGTTGCGCATGAAGTCGGTCATCATATTCAAAATCTGTTAGGAACAGAGGAAAAAGTTTCCCGTCTGAGACATCAGTTAAGTGAGAAAGATTACAACTCGGTTTCAGTTAAAGTCGAACTGCAGGCCGATTATTACGCAGGCGTATGGGCTCATTATGCCGAAAAGGTGAATAACATTATTGAGCCCGGAGATATTGACGAGGCATTAACCGCAGCCAGCGCCGTTGGTGATGATAATATTCAGAAACAAACACAAGGATACATCGTTCCCGATGCATTCACACACGGAACATCAGAGCAAAGAAGATACTGGTTCGAAAGAGGGTATAAATATGGAGACCTTCAGCATGGGAATACGTTTGATGACGAAGGACTTTAGACAACGAATAATTTATCCTGAATCAAATTTCCCGAAAAGCGGAAAACTTCGTTTTACTTTTTTCGGGTTTTGGTCTTAAACTTTTCTATCGCCTCTTCATAAACCTCTAAATACTGGCTTGCAATATTTTTCATGTCGAATTTTTGAAAAGCAGCTGAGGTATTACTCTTCAATTTATTGAAAAGTTCAGGGTCTTCAATCCATTTCTTAATTACCGATGCGGCCGCATTAAAATCGGCTCTGCCATTTTTTAATTGGACCATCTCCCCTGCCATTCCCTGAGGCGAATTAATCATAGCCTGAATATCTCCCATTGGAGTAGCTAAAACAGGCAATCCGTGATACAGATATTCGATGATAGAATTGGGAACACTTTCGCCTTTAAAATAACTCAACAATACACCGGCATCGAATAAGCTTACCCATGAAAAATACTCCATTGTATTTTTGAAAGTCTGCAGCAGATGCATGTTCGGAATTTTCTTCGATTCAAAAAGTTCCTTTAGCTCCTCTCCGTTTCCGATGAGTATAAAATGTACTTTCCGCGGACCGTTGTATTGCTTTTGAAGGGCATGAAACATTTCTATGGCTTCGTTCCAGCCTTTTTCGGCAATTCCTCTTGCCACCATTCCGATTACAAAATCCTCTTTACCGATGCCAAGAGATTCTCTGCTTACAGGAATTCTTGCAATGGCTTCACCGTTGAATCCAACACTGATCTTTTTCACCGGCTTGTTTACCGGAAGAAGAGATCGGATCGCTTCAATGTTCTTTTCGGCCGTGTAGACAATAACCTCGGCAAGATCCAGACATTTTCGGGCCTGGGCTTCAAAGTTCATTTTGCCCTCGTTCAGATTCAATTCGTATTCGCCATGCGTTGTGATCACAAATGGGATTCCGCTCTCAACCGTTACCCGCGCTATTAACCTGTCTGAGGTAAACATCTGGCTATGCACAATATCAAACTTATACCTGGCAAGCGTCTGACGGTACTTTCGTTCGTCCAATCTGTTTCTGAAATTATATTCAGTATTAAACCGGTGAATTAACCCGTTCAGTTTCCAGATAAAATAGGGCGGAAAATTATCAGCGTAACTGATAATCTTTAACTTCTTTGAAAAGGATTTTTGAAATTCCTTATTACTCCACTCCGGCTGATGATTAAAAACAAATACCTCATGACCGCGGTTTAATAGCTCTTCGGCCAGGCGCATAACAAACATTTGCGCACCACCGAGATCTAGGTTGGTCATCGAAAAAAGAATCCGCATTATTTATAAGTCAGCTTGCGTAATATTTACGAATCAAATCGCGGTGATAATTGTCTGAGGTCTCAAAAATATACTTTACACCTGAATATTCATCAACAATTGAATTTTGAATTATTAACGGTTCAACTGCTTCTATTACCTCAACTTTTTTTTGCATCGATTCCTCCATCAAACTCAAAATCTGTCTGGCAGTTAAAGGTCTGTTTGTTTCGACATTTACTGTTGCCTTAGTTTTGCCGAATTTGTCCTTTATCTCATTCAGTATAAATGCCAGATCGCTGACATCAATTAAATGTCTTATTGCACTGTTGATCAGTTTTACGGGTCTTCCGGTTTGAATGGATTCGGCAAAAAAATTGGTTAGTGTGTGCGGATTTTTACTTCGCCCAACCAGATTTGGAAGTCTGATAATCAAATGATTCAGATTATCTGATCGAAGCATTGCTTCAATTTCAAGTTTATGCTTTATATAAGAACTCTGTGCTTTCGAAGGATCAAGAATTGAGGTGGTAGAAAAGTAAACAAAGGAAGAATCACGATCCATTTTAGACAGATATGATTCAATAAGCGCAATCTCACGATCGAATAATTCTTTTCTATGTTCCGATGAATTAGATACACCGGACGCATATAGAATATCGCTTTCCCAACCTTTTAGTGCTTTACATGCACCGGCTACCATTCCGCTTCCTACAATCACGATGCTTTTTTTCCTACTATGATAAATGTTTTATACCATTGCTGATAACGCTCAACAGGTTTTATCTCCATATCCCCGTCGTACTGAAATCCGAGATAAGGATTCATAAACGGTTCTTTCCTGAATTTTTTTCCAAGTAATCCGCGCACAAAATTTTCAATACGCGGAAAAATATACCAAACCAGCCTGTTCTCCATCGTTCCTATAAGATACTTCATCTCCATGTAACGGAGATACTCCAATGTTTCTGTCTGATGGTAGTTGCTGATAATTTGTGAATTTTCCGACATGGCCTGATAGAACTCATCATAATCAAGTTCATTCAGGTGATACTGATTTATATAGCCGGCACCTGATAAACGCATTTTGTTTGGTGTGCTGCATATAAATATTCCACCCGGGTTCAACGACTCCGCGGCTGACTTAATAAATAATCTTGGATCGGTCAGATGCTCAAGGGTTTCGAAGCTGACAATTACATCAAACTTCTCTCCCAGTTTTCTCAGATCAGAACAGTCGGCTGTTTTATAATTCAGGTTCGGATTAATGTATTTTTTCTTTGCTGCTTCAACAGAACCGGCAGAAATATCAATTCCCAATACACTCGATGCGCCTGAATTAGAAATATGATAGCTGCCATAACCGCTTCCGCAGGCCGCATCTAAAACTTTCTTCCCGGAATAATACGAAGTAAAAAATTCATATCGCTGCTGATGTTCAACACCAAACTCTTCCCAGGATAATTCTCCGGGCACAACCCTTTCTACTGTTTCACTCATTTAATATTAGTTTAAATCCTGTAAACGGAAGTTATTATATGATAGTTCACCCTTTAAGGAGATTTTTTACCGATCCCTTTAGACTTATTATAAAATTCTGATTTACAACACATTGTTCAGGAATTCTGTGGGTTATACTGTGTTAATACGAAAAGTACATTCAAAGTCCGAAAATCTACTGTATTGCCCAGTTTACATCTTCGAAATAAGCACAAATTTCCGGTGTCCATTTCCAGTCGTATTCCTTTCCGATAATAATTACTTCGAAAGGACAAACATTTCTTACCACATCATATATTTTTTCACCCGGAGGTCCGGCAAGAAAAACATTGAAATGATAACGGCCCATATACAATCTAAGCTTTGGAAACGTGCATATTACTTTCTGAACTCCGGCCTCTTTAGCCAGGTTAATTTCACGACTATTGGTACTCACATGAACGAAACCCTTTTCACGAAAATCAACTATCTGAACAGACAACCAGGTTACGATCTTATTGATTTCCGTCGGAACCTTTATTGAAATTTCGACTGACATAGTCTCTTCGGATACGTGTACATTATCCGGAAAAGATGTATTCAACTTAACCGATGAGATTACCGGATGAGCGATATTATCCGGAATATCCTTCGTGTAGGTTTTCAAAGCTGTTCCGCCTTCCAGGTACTGTTCAACGATTTTTATCGATGAATCACTTGCTTCCATCCTGCCCTGCTTCAGAAAAATTGAACGCTTGGTCAGGTTGGTAATCGCGTTTAGGTCATGGCTAACGAAGAGGATTGTCTTTCCGTCTTTCTTCGATGCGTCCTCCATTTTTCCCATGCATTTCTTCTGAAACTCGGCATCACCAACAGCAAGTACTTCGTCTATTATCAATATTTCAGGCTCGAGAAATGCCGCAACGGCAAATGCAAGACGCAACTGCATTCCGCTGCTGTAATGCTTCAATGGTGTATCCAGAAATTTTTCAGTTCCGCTGAAATCAACTATCTCATCAAACTTAGCTCTGATTTCCGAACCCTTCATTCCTAAAATAGATCCGTTCAGAAAAACGTTTTCACGGCCCGATAATTCCGGATGAAATCCCGTTCCCACCTCAAGCAAACTTGCTATCCGTCCCCTTGAAATAATTTTTCCTTCCGAAGGCGGAGTAATCTTGGATAGAATTTTCAGTAAAGTCGATTTACCTGCGCCGTTCTTTCCGATAATTCCTATCGATTCACCCGCATTTACTTCGAAAGAAATATCACGAAGAGCATGAAACTCCTCATAACTTGTATTCTTCGATTTGAATATTCCCATCATCGATTCACGCAAGCTCAGATAGGGCTTGTTCTCATGCTGGATTCGGAATTTCTTTCCGATATTTTTTACTTCTAGTATCGGCTTCATCAGGCTAAATCGGCAAAATAATATTCGGTTTTTCGAAAAAAGTATAATCCCGCAAACAGCAGTATTACTGATGAAAGCAGGCTGATAAGAACCAGACTTATGTCGGGGAAAACATTCGTCATCGATCCCCTCAATATCTCAATGGCAGCATACATCGGATTAACCGATAATACTGTTTTCAGCAAAGGTGATTCCACAATGCTTATCGGATAAATAACGGGAGTGATAAACAATAATGTCTGAATCATAAACGGAATCAGATATCTGAAATCACGATACTTAATATTTAATGCCGCCAGAAATGTACCCAGTCCGAAAGAACAGACGCAGGTAATAATTACGCTTACCGGTAAAAAAGCAAGAAGTCTCAGCCAGCTGATATTCATTCCGGTCTTCAGTGTAAAATATGCCAACACTCCGAAAAATATCAGCAACGTCATCAGAAAATCGAAAAGGCTTACGAGTATTGCCGAAAGCGGAATGATAAGTCTTGGAAAATATATTTTCCGTATAATATTCGAATTCACAACCATGCTGTTTCCCGCATTCACCACTCCGGTCGAAAAAATATTCCATAGCAGTAAACCCGACAAAACAAATACTTCATACGGAAGGTTCATTGATGGGACTTTCAACAGTCTGCCGAAGAAGAAAGTGAATACCACCATTGTCACCAAAGGCTGAAGTACAGCCCATAAGAAGCCAAGAAAAGTCTGCTTATACTTTACCTTAATATCCCTCCAGGTAAAAAAGTAGAATAGTTCTTTATAACTCCACAACTCTCTCAGGCCAAAATCGAACTTTCGTTTAGGCCTTATTTCGTATTCCATTGAATTTTGAAAGTGGCAAAGTACAACTTTCCATGCCCTGCGAACTTTTGAAAAGCAAGAGTTTTACACGACAATAATTTAATAAATGTGAGTAATAATAGTTTGTTTCTGAGAATGTTCAGTCAGGTCCATGGTAATGAACAATTGACCGTGAATTGAAAACAATTTGCTACCCCCGACCGACACTTATCTTACTTATTTTGCACCTCTTTGTATCCTTAATTATGAATCAGTTAAAAGGTGTTTCCGTAATTATTTGCTGTTATAACAGTGAAGGGAGAATTACGCCTACCCTCGAGCACCTGCAAAAGCTTAAATCAAATGAAATTCAATGGGAGCTGATTTTAGTGGATAATAACTCAAGTGATAAAACAACCTTAGTCGCCTCTCAGGTATGGCAGAAAAATCCGGTTGCTGAGTTAAAAATTGTTGAAGAGAAAACACCCGGACTCATGTCTGCCCGTATTAAAGGAGTCTCTGTTGCATCGTATGAAATTGTCAGTTTTATTGACGATGATAACTGGGTTGATGCATCCTGGGTGGAAAATGTATACAGAATATTTAAAAATGACGCTTCAATCGGTATTTGCGGCGGAGAATCAATTGCTGTCTTTGAAAGTGATCCGCCTCAGTGGTTTACAAAATTTCAGAACTCATTTGCAGTTGGAAGGCAACAAGAACAGACAGGGTACGTAGACGACAAAAAGGGATATTTATGGGGGGCCGGATTGAGTATTCGGAAAATAGCCTGGCATGAACTATTCAGCAGCGGCTTTACCAGTAAGCTTTCGGGGCGTAAAGGCGCCTCACTTACAGCCGGCGAAGACAGCGAAATCTGTCTCGCACTGATCAGCCGGGGATGGAAATTATGGTATGACAGCTCATTGAAATTACAGCACTATATCCCAACTGTAAGATTAAAGGAAGAATATTTAGTAAAAATGTATATAGGATTTGGGAAAGCGGAAATGATCTTATCGGTTTACAGGAAATATGTTGCGAATAAAAATGTAAATCCATCGTGGATTTTGCAATTATTTCAGGCGTTCAGGCAGTTGCTACGTTCCGGATTAAAAAGTATCTTTTCGACCGCGAACCACAAATTCACAAATCACGTACTATGGGTTCATGATAAAGCCTATGTATCGGAATTATTATTGAATCGCTCAGTTTATTATAAAGCACTAAAAGCAATTAAATCAGAGCCTTAAAAAAAATAGTTATTAAACTCTGAACCAACCAGGAATGATTTTATCACACAGAAAGAAATTTATTTACATCCACGTTTACAAAGTAGCCGGTATGAGTATTCGTCAGGCTTTGCAACCTTATGACGATCTCACCTCTGCCGACTTCCCGTTTATTCAGAATTTCAAATTTAAACTTGCAAAAAGATTTAAATTTTTAAACGGACTGGCTATTGATCATATAAAGGCGAGAGATGTAAAAAAATACCTCGATCCTGAGGTGTACAACAATTATTTCAAGTTTACTTTTGTTCGAAATCCATGGGACTGGCAGGTTTCATTGTACCATTTTATGTTGCAGTATCAGGATCATCCTCAGCATAAACTCGTAAGTCAGATGAAGTCATTTGATGAATACATCGAATGGAGAGTAAACAACGACATGGAATTGCAGCGTGAATTTATTACAGACGAAAAAGGAAATAAAATTGTAGATTTTGTGGGAAGGTTTGAGCACCTTCAGCAGGATTTTAACGAGATCTTATCACGCATCGGGCTCGATCCC
>CAZAON010000191.1:0-16535 GCA_964486655.1 uncultured Flavobacteriales bacterium | reverse complement strand
TAATCGGGTTTGGGGTGAATATGATACTGCATATTTGGTAAATAAAAGTTAGTAATTTTAACTACTTTTATGGCATGCAGAAACTAATCTCTGTCCTTTTCCTTATCACACTCCTGGCTTCCTGTAAAAAGTCGGAGATAGAAGTCATCACTCCAAACCAGCCGCCTCCAGATAATACTATTGCCGCGGTAACGATAGAAAATTATATTACGCGAGCTTACATTCTGTCGTTGGGACGGGAACCGGACAGTGTTGAATTTTTGAATTCATTTACGTTATTAAGTGACGCAAGTCTTGACAGTACCTCAAGAAGAGTTTTTGTCGATTCCATTTTTACCGATCCTGACTATCTGCCGAATGTCTATAATGAAAATAAAATTGACCTGCTTAATAATGTAGATACTACCGAGTTTACATTCTGGATCGGCATTTTTCAATTGTTTCTCGCAGACACTTCTTATCAGTTGATATGGCCGGTTTATCAGTATGAAATCGACAGAATGATCGAATTGCGGGATGCATACGGTGAATTTGTAACCGGCGCTATAAAAGTTGACGAGCTTCAAAGAAGAATGTGCAACAATTATTTGTATGATCAGATCAATATGGGATCAGCTAATTTCGTTATCAGCACTTTTCAGCATCTCATCAACAGGAATCCGACAATGGCCGAACAGCAGGCCGGCGTTTCTATGGTTGATGGGAATAATGCAGTTTTGTTTCTTCAGGCCGGAAGTTCGAAAAATGATTACCTGGATATTTTTCTCAGCAGCAACAATTATTACGAGGGACAGGTAATCCTGCTTTATCAGAAGTATTTAAACCGGCTGACAACAACAATTGAAATGTCTGAGGGTTCTGCTAAGTACCGCACAACCGGTGACTATACAGCTGTTCAAAAAGATATTCTAACCACTGATGAATTTATAGGACTATGAAAAATGTCTGGATAATTGGTTTAATGGTTGTTCTGCTTTCAAACTGCAAAACTGACACGGAATATCAATATGAAGTCGATGCAGTGACTGTTAAGAAAGAAGGCAGTGAAAAAACAAATCAGAAATCTACGACAGAGTTTATTTCAATTGCCTATACAGATCTGTACGGTGCCACAATCCCTCAATCGAAACTGATTAATCTAAGTCAGGCCTATTCATCATTCGGTGATCTCAAAGTAATTGAGGAAAGAATCATCAGTAATTTCCTGAATGATTCACTCGTAAATGTGCCATCCACTGTTACGGTAAATGGCGATACAACATTGTTTATCGTAAATGCCTACAAGAAATTCTACAACAGGAATCCGAACGAGATGGAAAAATACAAGTGGCTGGAATTAATCAGAACAGATAATTCTATCACACCGGTCACAATCTATTTTGCGATGATGACTTCCGACGAATACAGGTTTTATTAATATCAACATATGATACGCCGCGAATTTTTAAAGAAGACTGCTTACGCTACTGCCGGAGCAATAGCAGCGCCTTACATTCTGCCATCCGGACGATTGTTTGCTGCAACCGGCGCGCGACGTGTTGATCATGTTGTATTCTGTTTGTATGCCGGCGGGGTGCGAAATCTCGAATCGGTTCATATGAATGACGGAAACCTGATGACGAATATGTTCACCGGCAATGCTTCCATTTCACCTGACATTGCGGGAGCAATGGAATCACTCCCACCGTCACCGCTTTCTCAGCCGTTACAAACACTCGGAACACTCTTTAAGGAATTCAGATATAACAGCGGACCAACCGGGCATTATAACGGACATACCGTTGCTGTCACCGGAAATTATGTAGAAGTGGATCTGAACATCCGCGAACATCCCCGCAAACCAACCGTATTCGAATATTACCGGAAACATAACAGTCCGCAAATGAGTGCCACAAAATGCTGGTGGGTTGCGAATACACTCGGCCCCTACCCTGCACTCAATTATTCGCAGTCGGCCGACTATGGTCCGGCCTTTGGCGCAAACTTCATGGCTCCTACCAGCCTGATTAGTCCGCAAGGCTATGATGTACTCGGAAATCCCAGAGCATTCTCAAGCAGCGAACATGCGGCTATAGACAACATGCATGCATTCGTAAACGGAATTTTCAATCACTCTTATTCTGCCGGCGATTCGGGTATTACAAATACGGAAGCAGACCGTCAATTACTTCAGCAATTCATTACCGATCTATATACGAAAGCTCAGAATCCGAATTTTCTTAATTCGTGGGGAGCCGGTGCCGCGATGAATAACGATATGCTGAATATTCTTTTCGCGAATGAAATCATCACAACCTTTAAACCCGAATTGCTTGTGGTGAATATGCAGGATGTGGACATCTGTCACTTTGAATATACAAAGTATGCCAACAATCTGCGCAAGGCCGACTTCGCTGTTGCACAGCTTTGGAATACCATTCAGCAAACGCCGGGCATGGCCGACAATACAGTATTAATCATAGCGCCTGAGCATGGAAGAAATTATTATTCGAATACATCAGTAGATATTTACGGCCGAAGAGCTCTCGACCATACCGCTCCAACCGATCCGAATTTTAATGGCGATCCGTTATTGCAAACTGCCCGTGAAATTTTCTGCTTAGTGGTCGGTCCGCCGAATGTTGTAATACAAAACCAGGTGAAGTCGACAATATTCGGAGAGAGCACCGAAATCGTTCCTGCCATAGCGAATATCCTGGGTTTCGACATCGGAATCCCCGGAGGTTATCTCAAAAACTGGAATGCATGCCAGATAAAGGAGGCATTTGTATGAGAAAGAACATTCTCCCTTTAATTGTGCTTTCGCTGCTGACAATATTTTCGTTGTCATGTTCTAAAGAAGAAGATGCTCCGGAAAATCCGTACGATAGCATAGATCGTTCGACCAATACCACCACTCCTGCCGAACCGGATCCGAATTCCATTGCCGGTCTTCACAAAAATATTTTCTTTCCGCGTTGCGCGAATCCCGGTTGCCACGACGGAACATTCGAGCCCGATTTCAGAACAGTTGAATCGAGTTTTGCAACCCTTGTTTACCAGCCTGTAAACATGGACAGCATTGAAGGCTCGACGCACAGGTATACGCTTCGTGCAATTCCGAATGATGTTCCGAATTCATGGCTGATGGAAAGACTCACTTCATCGAGCGATGATTACATGCCATCGAATGGTCAACGATTGCCTTCTTCGCAGCTGGATAATATCCGCAACTGGATCAATGCCGGCTGTCCGGATAATAATGGTGTTCTTCCTACAAAGCCGAATCTTCAGCCGAACATCATTGGCTATGTGGCACTCGATGGACCTACATTAACCAGCAACAGAATAGATACAACAAGAGTCGGAGGCATACCGATCAATCCTTTCATCGCTCCGGCCAATACAACAATCACAATCGCATTTATCGCGAAAGACACTGCAGATGGTGACCTTGCGACTCCTGATTCGGCCTTTACAGTAAGACAGATTCAGTTCTCCACCAGCAAAAATGATTTCTCGCAGGCAGTAACAGTTCCTGCCGCATACTATCTCAGCATATTTTCGGCATGGATCGTTTTAGTGCCGACGAATAGCTGGGCACCGGGCACAACGGTGTATTTCAGGATAGGTGTAAATGACGGGCATCATACTCAGAATTCCGTTTTCCCGAGAGACGAGACAATTGATTATTACAAAACAATTTACGCCTTTTATGTTCAGTAAGAAAATTTACATATTGCTTCTTCCGCTCCTGTTTGTGTTATCATGCAAGGATGACGAACCGGTTTTTCCCGTGGAGCCGGCGATTACACTGACAGGCATTTCACCCTCAAGTGCGACTGAGTATGCCGACAATGTGGTTATTACAATTCAATATGAAGATGGCGACGGAGATCTTGGCGAAAATACTGACGGAGTAAAAAATTGTTTCGTCACCGACAATCGCGTAGGAGTTACTTATCAATATCGTATCAGTCAGCTTGCACCGACAAGTTCCAATATTCACATTAAAGGTGATTTGAATATAGACCTGGGAGGACAGTCAATAACGGACAATTCGACTTCGCAAAGCGCGAATTACACTTTGTATGTTGTGGATCGTGCGGGGCATAAGAGTAATTCTGTGACGACCGGGAATATTACTATTCATGAGTGAGTTATGAGTTATAAGTTATAAGTTATAAATTATAAATTATAAGTTATGAGTTATAAGTTATGAGTTATGGCATGAAGAGAACATTTCTGTTTATTCTAAATTTTGTTTTACTATTTTTTTTCTATTTCCTAAACAGTCGGGCTCAGGAATTATCGGAATTTTATTTTTCAAAATCCGGCATCAATGCAAAACTGGATACGGTATCGTATAATGAATTTTCAAAACATGGTACTCCTGTTTCATATATTGAACCAAAGACGAATAATAAAATTGATTCAATTTTAAACGGGATGAGGGTAAAATATCCCGGAAGTATAAAAGACTCTCTTCAATATTTAATTTTGTATTCGAAAACGGGCAACCATTACTTGCGGAATGACTCATCAGATCCGAATAAAATGATGTCATACACGAAGCTTGATTACAAAAATGGCTTTCTGATTTTCTATATTTCCCATTCACAGGGAGAAGAATATATTCTATTTAATCCGAAAAGCCGGTTATTAAAAACCGTAAAAGGATATCCTGTGTTTATTGATGCAAATACGGTTTATGACATTGGAAGTTATGACGGTGAATATTTTTTTCAATATAAAACTTTGTCAAATGAAAATCAGGTTCAGTTGATTTCAAATCTTTGGGCAATGCAGGGATTTTATTCTGCCGGCAAAAAATTTTATTTCGAATTTGCAAAAGGGGAAAAGAAAAAGTGGTTAAGGGTTACTGTAATCTAACACTTAGAATAGTTAATATCAAAACCAGAACAATTCCTGCGACTGAGTCGAAAAATCTTCAATCTTCAATAAAAATCGTGCGCACTACTGGGCTCGAACCAGTGACCCCTACCTTGTCGAGGTAGTGCTCTAAACCAACTGAGCTAAGCGCGCGGGAGAGTATTAAGTATTAAGTACAAAGTACAAAGTACAAAGAAATCAGGGCTCAATACTGATTCTTGCTCGGAGTCTTCGTACTTTGTTCTTGGTACTTGGTACTTTGTACTAATTTCCGCTGCGAAGGTAAATCTTTCCATGAAATTTGGCGATTATCAGCCGGATTTTTTTCATCTTTGGGACAAGTGAAACAGACCGAAAATGTATTTGAAAGCCGCAACAGGCTTGACGCAGTATTTATGACTGATCCTGCTCTGGAAGCCCGTCCGGTTTGCGACCTCCTGTTACTCATTCATAAGCATTCCATTCAACTTGCTCTGAAAGAGAGGCGTTCCGGCAAAATGCTGGCTATAGAAGTCATTCATACCGATGTAAAGAAATTCAACGGATGGAGAAACTTCCTGGAAAACATTTCGGCAAGCAGTAAAATACTGCGCAACTATGAATTCAGGCAGGTTTTTGCCGGACTTATTTCCAATGAGTACACACTGATTCCGGAAGCGCTTTACCGAAAAGACGACGAAATACTTTACTTCAGGAAAAATTTTTCAGAATCGTTTCGATATAACATTCACTGCCAGAAGGATATTCAGAAACATCTATACATTGCATTTGGAATCGAGCCTGAACTTCAGTCGGAGTTAACACACCTTTTTCAGGATCCCCGGATCTGGCATCATTCGCAGGCATTAATAGCAGGATATGCCGCATATTCTTCCTCGAAAGATAAAGACGTATGGCTTCAAATTCACCGCGAATCGATTGATATTGTCATTTCCGAAAACAGAAAACTGCTTTTTGTTAATTCGTTTCAATGGCAAAGCAGTGAAGATGTTCTTTACTATTTACTTTTTGTGTGTGAGCAGCTCGGTGTTAACACAGAAAAGTGTCAGCTCACCATAACAGGAGAAGTGGTTGAAGGATCTCCTATGTATCTTTTGTTTTATAACCACTTCCGTAATGTCAGTCTGCCTGTTAAACCCAATACTGTTTCCAATTCATTTATTCAGGAAGAACTGCCGTTTCATGAATATGCATTAATGTATAAATTCTCGCTGTGCGAATAACGGGTGGCATATTCAGGGGAAGAAACCTGCATCCTCCGCAGAATCTTCCGGTGCGTCCCACAACAGACTTTGCCAAGACGGCACTTTTCAATATTCTCAACAACTATTTTGATTTCACCGAACTGGAGGTGCTTGATCTGTTTGCAGGCGCAGGAAGTATCAGCTATGAATTCCTTTCGCGCGAGGTTAAATCAGTTACCTGTGTTGATCAGGATTATCATTGCATTCAGTACATTAAAAAAATGGCAGCCGAGCTGAAAGTAAATAACGTTCAATGTGTTCGTGCGAATGCTTTTAAATACGTTAATCAGGCAGAGCGTCAATGGGATATAATTTTTGCAGATCCTCCGTTCGCCGAAGAACAAACGGATAAACTTCCCGATCTGATATTCGAAAAAAAACTTTTAAAAGAAGGCGGCTGGCTAATTGTTGAACATCATTCAAAACGCACCCTTAATTCGGTGATTCAACCGTTTGATAAAAGAGATTATGGAAGCTGCGGGTTCTCAATTTATAAGTTCACCTCGAAAGAACAGGGTTAACAGAGAATTTAAACCGGGAATAATTCGTAATTCTATTCTTGTAATTCGTGCAATTCGCGGCTAAAAAAAACCGGGACTTCGTTTATAAAGCCATAGACAAATCCATAACCGGGCAAGTCCTGTGGCTTTAAATCATCGCAATCGATTTTTCTCAAAACTATTTCATAACATTGTGAAAATTTCCAAAATGCAAAAACGCATCGCAGTTTTCCCCGGTTCATTTGATCCAATAACAATCGGCCATGTCGATATAGTGAACCGGGCATTGACTTTATTCGATGAAATCATAATTGGGATTGGTGACAACACAACGAAAAAATATTTTTTTACGGGTGATCAACGCGAGGAATTTATTAAAACCGTTTTTGCAAAAGAACCCCGTGTAAAAGCAATTCGCTATTCAGGCCTCACGGTTGATTTTTGTAAAATGCATAATGCCGGCTTTATCCTGCGCGGACTGCGTTCGGCAGTGGATTATGAATTTGAACGGGCTATTGCACATATGAACCGAGACATGTCGGGTATTGAAACAATATTAGTGGTCTCATCACCGCAGTTTTCACATATTTCCTCCACTATCGTGAGAGAAATATTAATTAACAAGGGAAACGTAGATCAGTTTGTTCCGGGACAGCTAAAAATCAAGGGTTAATTTTAAAATAAGCTTCAAAAACATCCTTGATCGAAAGATAAGTCTTCGGGTAAACTTTCTCAATCACTTTTTCCTTACTCATCCATCTCACTTTTTCTATTTCTTCTTCAGCTTGAGCAATTAATTCCTGATCTCCGGGAGCATGCATTGTATACCAATGCGTTTTCTTAAGAATGAATTTATTCTTTTCGGAATAAGTATGAAATGAGTCAATAAAAAACTTCCCTAACTCAACTTCTTTCAATCCGCATTCTTCCTTGACCTCCCGAACAGCCGCTGACTCGGGTGATTCATTATAATCCAATTTTCCTTTAGGCAGATCCCATACTTTCTTCCTGAAAATTACAAGTATTTCATTGGCATCATTTCTAACAACTCCTCCGGCTGCCTCACTAATAACATATCGGGAAGCGAACCGATTCCATGTCTGCTGCGGACTGGCCGACAAATAAATGACGCCGGCATTATTAACATTATCAAATCTTCTTATAACATCATCGAGTGAAAACTCAGCTTCACTCAAAATGGAAAGTCCGTTTGACGGCACAGATTCATTGTAAATATCTGCGAAAATTAATGGGTGGTTGTTGATGAATACCTTGTGCAAAGAAATTACGGATTACAAATTACTTGTGGTGAGCTTGTCGAACTACGAATTACGATTAAATATTCGTAAAATGAAAGTCATAAATAATTTGCCGGCCCGATACATGATATAATTGCTTTTGAAGTCAGTTATTATATGCTAATTGTTCGTAATTCGTAATTCATAATTCGTAATTGAATTCGTACGTTTGCAGAATGCCTATCGATCCAGCGGTTTCAAAGAAAATTGCCGAACAGCTTTTACAGATAAAAGCCATCAAACTTCAACCGGAAAAACCATTTACCTGGGCATCCGGATGGAAATCACCCATATACTGTGACAACAGATTGTCTCTTTCTTACCCGAAAGTGCGGACATATATACGCCAGGCTCTCGTGAATGCAATTGAAAAAAATTATGGTAAGCCCGAATTGATTGCAGGTGTCGCTACCGCTGCAATTGCGCAAGGCGCTCTTGTCGCAGAGGCAATGGGACTACCATTTGTTTACGTCCGATCATCAGCCAAAGATCATGGAAGAGAAAACCTGATCGAAGGGGAAGTCGGGCATGGCCAGTCGGTTGTCGTAATTGAAGACCTTGTATCAACCGGTCAGAGTTCCCTAAAAGCTGTACAGGCTTTACGGGATGCCGGATGCAATGTAAAAGGAATGATTTCTATTTTTAATTACGGCTTTGATGTAGCAACGAAAAATTTTGATGAAGCACAATGCAAGCTTATTTCTCTTTGCAACTACACAACTTTATTGAAGCATGCACTTGAAGCCAATTATGTGAAAGAATCTGAACTCACAACACTTGAAAAATGGCGTTCATCACCTCAAACATGGGATGCAGTAATCGGTTAACTTAAAAATTATGACTAGAATAGAAAGCGATAAGTCCGTGATGAACAAACCGGATACTGCTATTTTTAATTTCCTCAGCAACTTCAATAATTTTCAAAAGCTGATGCCGGAGCAGGTAACAAACTGGCAGTCTACAGAAAACGATTGCAAATTTACAATCGCCGGTATGGCAACACTTGGAATGAAAATAGATGAAAAGAAACCAAGTGAATACCTGAAAGTCATTCGCAACGAGACCGGTCCTTTCGATTTCACTCTTGAAGTTTATATTAAAAAAAATTCGGACAAAGAATCTGAAGTTCAACTTGCATTTAATGCCGATCTGAATCCAATGCTGAAGATGATGGCCGTAAAACCACTGACAAACTTTTTAAATCTGCTCGTGAAGAAACTGGGTGAGTTGGAAATTGAATCAATCGCATAATTCCAATTAAAAATTACGAGGGGCCGATACGTCGTTTTTACTTTTAAATTTTTAAGAGTATTTTAAGTATTTATATCTTTCATTGTTCTTCCAAACATCTAACTTTGGCCGTAAATCCATACTCTATGAAAATATTTACGATCGGTTTGCTGTTGCTATTTTTCGCTTTTCACTCAGAAGCACAATGGACTCCGATGAATGTCGGCACTAATGTTAATTTTAATGATGTGGATTTCTATGATGCAAACAACGGGGTGATTGTTGGTGATAGCGGAAGAATTTATATTACCGATAACGGCGGAATCTGGTGGACTGCATCGAATTTCGGAACTGTAAATGTTACGAATGTGAAAATGGTAAGTCCCGACACCATTATTGTTTCATTTACAAATCAGAACAATAGGCCTCAGCAATCCTTTACCCATCTGGCCGGTTCTTTTTGGATTCCTATGTTTACTGATTCATTTTGTCATCGCGGATTGGATACTGAAACTGACCTGAATTTTAAATGGATTACGATTGGCAGCTCATTAATTTCTACGAATGATCATGGCCAATACTGGGATACGCTATTTGAATTCACATGCGGAGCAAATAACATTTCCAGAATTCATGAGATAGATGGTGTCTATAATGCGGGCGGATTACTCAGCGGAATTGTAACATATTCGGCTTCAATGATTCGTAGTGAAACCCAGGGCAACAGCTTTTACCGTTATGATCCGTTTTCATTTCCAAATTCAGATGCGCTTACTGCATTCGATTTTCCGACTCCGGACACCGGATATATTTTCATGAATACGTATGTGAACTATGCTCCCGGCACAAAAAATAGTTTCGTAAAAATTTGCGGCTTTAATCTGACTTCACCATCTCCGGGAGACACTTCTTTTACATTTACCTCATCAGTCATAGATACAACCATTCCCGCTTACATAAACGACAGCGAAATACTTCAGTCGGGACGAGGTTTTGCTTTAGGTATAGACGGAAATATTTATGAAACCAATAATCCGGGCTCCCCATGGACTCAAACTTATTCTAATGGATATTCGCTGAATAAAATCTCATTCCCCGATGATGAAAACGGTTATGCTGTCGGTGACCATGGAACAATTCTCAAATATACCTCCCCTGTTTCCGTAAAAAATATTACAGTTGAAACCGTTTTAGCCTATCCAAATCCCGCCTCAACATTCATATTCCTGAACGGAATTAAAAACGAAAAGTATTTTCTGACAGACATTAACGGAAGAATAATTCAGACGGGGAAAACGGAAAACGGCAAAATTGAAATTGAAAATATTCCTGCAGGATTTTACTTTATTAATTTGAACATTGCCGGAAAAATTACCAGAAGTAGAATAATAAAAATATAAATATTCATTGCGGAAAATTCATACGCTATGATTTTGAAATAAAATTTTGCTTTTTATTATCGCTTGAAACTAATTTCCTTGGCATTAAAGACAAGTAATTCTCCATTTCTGTCTTCGACAACCAATCTTCCGTTTTCATCGACTGAAATTATCTTGCCTTCAAAAGTTTCTCCTGAGGCATTGAATGTTCTCCATTCATTTATTGAATACATGACTTTATTATAGTCGCTTTCAATAAGCCCCCTTTCTCCCATTTTCAATTGAAGATAACGGGCTTCTATATAAGAACAAAGTGAACCTAAAAGTTCATCAGGGTCGAGCTCAATACCTACGATATCATATAATGAGACCGGATTAGGAATAGTTGATGAAAACCTGGTTTGATTTACATTGATACCTATTCCTAAAATGCTATGAGAAATTGCGGAAGAAGAAATTGAATTTTCAATGAGTATACCTGCCAGCTTCCTGTGATTCCAGTAAATATCATTCGGCCATTTTATTTTGATGGCTTGATTGGTTAATTCTTTGACAAAATCATAAACCGCCAAAGAGAACGTCTTGTTCAGCAGAAAAATATCCTTCGGTAATATGAAATTGGGGTAAAAAACAAAACTCACGAGCAAATTCTTACCCTCCTCGCTTTCCCAGTGAGCACCCGATTGACCCCGGCCCGTAACCTGTTTTGAAGCGGATAACAAGGTTCCTTCCGGTAATCGCTCAATTTTAAGCGCACGGGCCAAATAAGAATTCGTCGAATCGACTTCCTTAATAAAAGTCGAGTTTCTGCCTGTGAATAAGGTTGTTAAATCTTTATGCATATTCTTTCGTAAAGCAGTCTCAGTTAGGCCTAACTTTAAGACAGACAATATTTTGATTACTTTTGCGTCAGACAATTAATATATAAGCCCGAATACCCTTAATGATAAAACAAAAATCTCCGGCTCGAAAAATAGCGAAAAAAGCAGTCCTTAAAAAAGATGACGTATTATCTTTACGAGATGCGGTAATTGAAGGAATGCAGGAGAAAAAAGGAAAAGAGATTGTGTGCCTTGATTTGAGGAGTATTAAGAATGCGGTGAGTGATTTCTTTATCATTTGCCACGCAGATTCAAAAACACACGTTGACACAATTGCCAGGTCGGTTGAAGAATTCGTTTACAAAAAACAAAAAGAAGAAGCTTTTCATCGCGAGGGCTATGAAAACTCCGAATGGATACTGCTTGACTATATGACGGTTGTAGCACATGTCTTTCAGCAGGAACAACGCGAATATTACGGAATTGAACGCCTTTGGGCAGATGCCGAAATCCAACGCATTGCGGGGAACTATTAATCGTAACTTTGCTGTTTATGCTTTTGCCCTAAAACCGGGTAACAACTACAGTACATCAATTCAACAATGAGCGAAAAGAATAATCAGAACGAACAAAAGGGTGCCCCCAAGGGCGAACCGGGTGGAAAGAAATTCCGTGGCGGTCCAAAGTTTAATTTCAGCTTTTACTGGATCTACGGAATCATTATCGTAGTCTTAATCATTACACAAATATTTCAGTTTGGTGGTGCTGAGAAACAAATTACTGTCGATAAATTCGAGAAAGAAATGCTCATTCCGGGCGACGTCGAAAAGATTGTCGTCATTAACCGGACTGCACATATCACCATTAAAAAAGACCGTCTTTCCGAGCCGAAATACAGCAAAGAAATTACCAAAAGATGGGGATCCGCTACTAATGAAGGCCCGCATTACTTCTTAAATACCGGTCCGGATGAACTTTTCGCCAAACGTGTTGAAGAAGTTCAGAAAGATGTTCCGCCTGAAAACCGCGTTAGCATTAATTACGAAGAAGACAGCCACAGCTACTGGGATGTTCTTCTTAACTGGATATTACCATTCGGATTCCTAATACTCGTCTGGGTATTTATCATGCGCCGAATGAGTGGTGGCGGTGGCGGCAGCCAGATTTTCAACATCGGAAAATCCAAAGCCCAGTTGTTCGATAAGGATCTACAGGTAAAAGTTACTTTTAATGATGTAGCCGGACTTGAAGAAGCGAAACAGGAAGTGATGGAAATCGTCGACTTCCTCAAAAATCCAAAGAAATATACTACTCTGGGTGGAAAAATTCCTCGCGGGGCGCTATTAGTCGGCCCCCCGGGAACCGGAAAAACATTACTTGCCAAAGCTATGGCAGGAGAAGCCCAGGTTCCGTTTTTCTCACTATCCGGATCAGATTTCGTAGAAATGTTTGTCGGTGTCGGCGCCTCAAGGGTGCGTGACTTATTCCGCCAGGCAAAAGAAAAAGCGCCCTGTATCATATTCATCGATGAAATTGATGCAATTGGCCGTGCCCGTGGCAAATCACCTTCATTCAGCGCAAACGATGAACGTGAAAGTACGTTGAATCAATTGCTGACAGAGATGGACGGATTCGGAAGTAATTCGGGCGTAATCATCGTTGCAGCTACCAACCGTGCAGACATCCTCGACCGCGCTTTATTAAGACCGGGAAGATTTGACAGACAGATTTATGTTGAGTTGCCTGACCTGAACGGTCGAAAAGCAATTTTCAATGTTCATTTAAAGCCATTGAAAATAAATTCCGCTCTTGATATTGATTTTCTTGCGAGACAAACTCCGGGATTCTCAGGGGCAGATATTGCAAACGTTTGTAACGAAGCGGCACTTATCGCGGCCCGTAAGAATAAGCAGTCAATTGAGAAACAGGACTTCCTTGATGCGATTGACAGGATCATCGGCGGACTTGAAAAGAAAAACAAAATCATATCTGCTCATGAGAAGAAAGTTATCGCTTATCATGAATCGGGTCATGCTGCAGTAAGCTGGCTACTTGAATATGCTCATCCTCTTGTGAAAGTAACTATCGTTCCGAGAGGAAATTCACTCGGCGCCGCATGGTATTTACCGGAAGAAAGACAGATCACGACGACTGAACAGATCACGGATGAAATTTGCGCAGCATTGGGCGGAAGAGCTTCTGAAGAAATATTCTTCGGAAAAATATCGACCGGCGCTTTAAGTGATCTTGAGAAAATCACCAAGCAGGCCTATGCAATGGTTACGATTTACGGATTGAATGATAAAGTAGGTAACATCAGTTATTATGATTCATCAGGTCAGCAGGAATACACATTCGGCAAACCTTATAGTGAGCATACAGCGCAGATCATCGATGAAGAAGTGAAAAAGCTTATCGATAAAGCTTATACCAGAACGAAAGACTTATTGCTGAATCATAAGGAAGAACTTCACACCCTGGCTAACAGACTACTTGAACGGGAAGTACTTTTCAAAGAAGATCTCGAACAGATATTCGGAAAACGCAAGTGGGAAGATAAAAGCGAAATGGCTCACCTGATACAGCCGAATGGCAATCCGGTTAATGAAACCATTCCATCTATTGTTATTCCTCCTGCAGGCGATCAACCAGCTCCTGTAAATCCCGGCAGCACAAACTAAAAATTACCGATGGAAATAACTTCCCGGGAACATATATTGAAAAACATACGGCAGGCGCTTAGTGAGAAAACCACTCAGCGCTTTCCTAATGTTGACTGGGACTCGGATCTCTATGTCAAGGGTTCGGAAAGTTTAGACGTTGAGTTTGCGAATGCTTTTAAGAAAGTCGGCGGACGGTTTGTCTTTTGTGAAAACGAATTAGACTTCGTTGAAAAAATCGTCACGCTCAGCCAGGAAAATAAGTGGAAACAATTTTATTGTAAAGAACAGGGACTAAAAAATATTTTCGAAAAAGTTGAATTTCCTTATACTGAAGATCCGAATGGATTTCCCGAAGGAATGGTCGGTATTACTACCTGTGAAGCTTTGGTAAGCAGACTCGGTAGTATTCTTATTTCATCAAAGCAGGGTTCGGGCCGCAGACTTTTCGTAATTCCAACCATTCATATTATCGTAGCTTATACTTCGCAGCTTGTCCCTGAAATGAAAGACGGATTGCAACTCATCAAAAACAAATACGGCGAGAATATTCCATCGATGATTGCAAGTATCACCGGACCCAGCCGTACAGCAGATATTGAGAAAACACTCGTGACACCGGCTCACGGCCCCCGAGATATTTTTGTTTTTCTCATTGATAGCTGATTGCCATGAAAGACTGGGCATGTGTCTATTCGGGCAATCAAATCCATGTAGTAGAAATTATCAGAGCTGCACTAAAAGATCAGGATATTGAATCGGTTGTAATTGATAAGAGAGATTCTCTTTATATTGGCGTCGGTGATATGGAAGTTTACGTATCAACCGGTGATATCATTCTCGCTAAATTAATTATCGAACAACTCGAACTTTGAATAACCTCGCCCAACGTACAATTACTGGAGTCATCGGTGCTTCAGTTTTACTTTTCGGCATCATATACAGCGAACCGACTTTCCTGATGCTGCTATTGCTGATCAGCTCACTTTCGCTGCTTGAGTTTTATAAAATTCTTGAATCGGAAACGTGTAAACCACAGAAGACATTCGGACTGGTCATTAACTTCATCATATTCCTACCACCGATTATTCAGAATATTTTTCAGACCGGATTCAACATTCTTCCGCTCATTATTATTTTACCGTACATTATTTTTATTCGAGAGCTATACATACAAAAAGGTAAACCGGCCTATAACATCTCGGTTACGTTGCTCGGAATATTATACATCAGCATACCACTCTTTTGTTTTTACCTGATTTCATTCCAGGGAATTTTCGAAAACTATCAATGGGGTCCAATACTGGGTTATTTCTTTATTCTCTGGGCGAATGACATTGGTGCTTATTTCGCTGGAAAAAAATTCGGGAAGCATAAATTATTTGAACGTATTTCTCCTAAAAAAACATGGGAGGGATTTGTCGGAGGCGCCATTTTTGCGCTGATTATGGCACATTTCGTATCCGAATACATTCTGGATTTCAATAAAATGCATTGGCTGGCCATAACACTTATTATAGTGATAACCGGCACTTTAGGCGATCTGGTCGAGTCTATGTTCAAGCGAAGCGTACAGATAAAAGACTCAGGCACAATACTTCCCGGTCATGGGGGATTTCTGGACCGTTTCGACGGATTGTTCATTTCGGCCCCATTTGTATTCTTTTACCTCCAACTTTGGAGGTAATTCAGATCAGATTAACGGTTTCTTAAAAAACCCCTACCTTCGGAGCCCTTATTATATCAATATGATTTCCGTAGAAAAGAAAGACAAAGACAAGAAAAACGGCAGCGTTTCTAAAGACGTAACAAATCCGTATGAATCCATGATCCAGCGATTTGATGTCGCTGCACATATGATCGGACTCGATCCTGACACCTATAATATTCTAAAAACTCCGTCGAGACAATATCTGGTAAGTCTGCCTGTAAAAATGGACGATGGCAAGATAAAAGTATTCGAAGGTTACCGCATCGTTCACAACAGCAGCCGCGGTCCTTCGAAAGGTGGTATCCGTTATTCAATGGATGTGAATCTCGACGAAGTAAAAGCACTCGCAGCATGGATGACATGGAAGTGCGCGATCGCTGATATTCCATACGGCGGCGCTAAAGGCGGTATTACATGTGATCCTTCGACAATGTCTGAAGGCGAACTGGAAAGACTGACGCGCGCCTATACCTCGGCTATGTCAGACATTTTCGGAGTAGATAAAGATATTCCGGCACCGGATGTGGCAACCGGTCCACGTGAAATGGCATGGATCGTCGATGAATATTCGAAGATCAAAGGCGCATTTACTCCGGGTGTTGTAACGGGAAAACCATTGCATCTCGGCGGATCCGAAGGTCGTGTAGAAGCAACAGGAAGAGGCGTTACAGTAGCCGCATTAGAAGGAATGAAGAGAATGAAACTGGATCCACGTAAAGCGCTTGGTGCCGTGCAGGGATTTGGAAACGTTGGTTCGATTACGGCAAAGTATATGGATCATGCTGGAATTAAAATCGTTGCCATCAGCGATCATACTGCA
>CAZAON010000190.1:0-26137 GCA_964486655.1 uncultured Flavobacteriales bacterium | reverse complement strand
GTTGGATGATTTACAGCGGAGATATTTCCGACGTAAATAATACCGGACTAGGTTTAGGTTATCAGGATGAGATCATCGAATCGCAGGACTATACTGATATGGAAAATGCGGTAAGCTCGATCAAGCTTGGTTATAATCCCGAAGATTTGACCGGTGATGGTATTGTTGAATCTGCTGATTATACGATTATGGAAAATGCGGTGAGCGCGATCAGGTTTGCGGTGCACCCGTAACCTGCATGCTTTGACTAAATAAAAAAGCGGATCCGGGAGGGTCCGCTTTTTTTTTGGGGTTTTGGGTTTTGGGTTTCGAGTTTCGGGTTGGGTTAGCCCGAATGTGCAATGTGTTCGAAGACTTTCGCTAATTACAAATGAATAAAATTGCGCAAACGAAAATCGTCACACCAGCTGAATATCAAACTGCACCAGATCAACAAACTGTTGAATGCGCTCTTCGATTTCATTTTGCTTAAGCGATACGAGACGTTCGATGCCGAATTTTTCGACACAAAAAGAAGCCATGGCAGAACCGTAAATGATTCCGCGTTTCATGTTATCGAAAGAGATGTCACGTGTTTGCGCAAGGTAGCCGATGAATCCGCCTGCGAATGTATCTCCTGCGCCAGTCGGATCGAATACATCTTCGAGCGGAAGGGCAGGGGCGAAAAAGACCTGTTCTTTATTAAATAGCAATGCACCATGCTCGCCCTTTTTTATGATGAGATATTTAGGTCCCATCTGTAAAATTTTCTGAGCGGCTTTTACAAGAGAGTATTCATTGGTAAGCTGGCGTGCTTCTGAATCATTCACCGTGAGAACATCGACCAGAGCGATAGTTTCCATAAGGGCATCCCACTGTGTTTCCATCCAGAAATTCATCGTATCCATTACGATCAGTTTCGGACGCTTGTTGATACGCTCGATAACCTTCTTTTGAAGCTGCGGCATCAGGTTGCTCAGCATGAGGAATTCGCAGTCCTGGTATGAAGCCGGGATTTCCGGTTCGAAGTCGAGCAATACATTCAGCTGTGTATCGAGTGTGTCGCGGGTATTCATGTCTACGTGATAACGGCCCGACCAAAAGAACGTTTTCTGACCCTTTTTAACCTGTAGCCCTTCTGTGGAAAGGCCCAATGAGTTGAATTTTTGAAGCATTTCCCGGGGAAAATCATCCCCTACGACAGAAACGAGTTTAATGTCTTTCGTAAAGTAAGCGGCTGAAATTCCGGAATAAGTGGCAGCACCGCCGATGATTTTATCTGTTTTTCCGAATGGGGTTTCGATAGCATCAAATGCAACGGTTCCGACTACTACAAGGCTCATGGGTTGGGTTGTTTAGCGGTCGCAAAGATATTGGAATTTCTGTGTGTGGGGAGAATGAATCATTCAATTTTTTGTTTGAACGGTTGCTAATACCGGACTCAGACGCCGGGATTAACAATTACCTAAAACAGACACGGACTCAAACTCAGACTCAGACTGCTTAATCAGGGTCGCATCGAAAAAACAATCATCGCAACATTAGTTTCCATAATTGTCTGCAATCACTTTCCCTAATATATGCGGTTACACTTTCGATCGTCAGCTGATATTTTCGCAAGACAATATCAAAACATGGGGAGAAGACGATTTGCAACTTATTACAACAAGGGATTCATGATGAGTCGGAGAGCGAGACTTGCAGTATCACACAACGAACATCCCATAAAGTTTTGGACCGAGCGATTTGTTATGGACGAAGAGTTAGTCGAGCAATTACTTATTTTTATGGGGAATCATCACGTTGGATCAAATTGTGTACTGACACCGTTTTACCGCCTGCCCGACAAAGATGATCCCGGAGAATTAATGCGGATTTACAAAGCCTTTCATTTGATCCCGGCCAGGAAGCTGAATTTTATTCGAATCATGTCAATGCATTTGCAGAAAGCAATTGACGAAAAAGGAAAAGTAACACCGGTATCGGAGCGACCAAGGAAAAAGAGAAACAGATATTCCCGTCGAAAGAAGCGAGGGAAAAGGAAGAAAAACAAGGTCCTTCAGAGAACCATCTGGTAGTGCTAGTCTGGCTCATAGTATGAGGAGCATACTGATGTCGATATAGGCGGGCTGTGAATTAAGCATCTGATTTACAAAACAATAATTAGTTTTCAGATGCTTTTCAGAGCTTTTTATTTGGGTATAAACACAAATACACTAAAAATAACACCTGATTTTTTAAAACTCATCAGCGAAGTTCATGGTATGTGTTAAAATAATTATTGTTTTACAATTTTACTGATGCGTGATTTACCGGAGTCACTATAACGAATAAAATAAATTCCCGGCAATCCATTCAAATTAATATACGTTTTACTTTCTGTAGCAGCATGGGTACTGATTAATTTTCCGAAAACATCATAAATATGAATGATTCCTTTATTCGAAGTGCCTTTGATTTCAATCAAGCCGGCAGAAGGATTTGGAAATACAACAATGCTTTTCGAAGACCATTCTTCAGATATTTTTGTAGACGAAATAATTTCAAACGCTCCCGCCGAACGCATTGTATCGAATGCATTACCTGAAAAATCGAATTGTGGTGCGGCGACTGAATAGCCCATTGCAATTGCCGGACTGCCCGGTTGAATCATGAAATTTTCCTGTGCTGCATCGATAAATAGAGGATCGGCGCCAATTACAGAATTCGAATCAATAACAGGAAGTGATGGACCTGTCCAGCCGGAATTCTGCGAATGAAACCAGAGGTTATTTGAAAAAATAAAACTCTGCGGTATAGTATTCGGTCCCACATTGCAATCGGTCGAAAGCTGATTGTCGCGGTAAATTATATTATTTCGGAAAATATTATTCGAACAAAGCACAAGCTGTGAGTCGAGATTTTCCTGAAGTATTCTGACGACCCAATGAGTGGGAAGATAGAAGGTATTATTAATAACCTCTGTATTTGTGCAACCGACAAATGCAACCGGCGCTTCAGAACCGATAAAGACATTTGAATAAACTTTCAAATCGGCGGCTTCGTAATGAGCCGTATCGGGACGGAAGTATTGCATGCCTGTGGAGCCACCGAGATTAAGCGAACGTTGACCGCCATTCTTGAAAAAGTTCGCTTCGATGCGAATATTTCTCGTACCTCCTTTCGCCTGTATTGATCCCGCGCCCATATTTTCAAACCGGCAATTTTTAATGAGGCCGTCATGACAACCGACCATGTCGATGCCATCGCCGCCGCCTGAGGAACCATTGAGAAAAATGCAGTTTCGAACCTCAAAGCTGTCGACGCCCGATAATTTTAGCAGGTCATTATTTCCGGTTGCGTTGATATCACGAAATGTACAACTGTCGAATATGAGATGATGTGTAGGTGTGGCATACGTACCACCGTCGTCCATATTGACTCCGTTAGCAGTTTGCTGTTCGAAGATGAAACCTTTAAAGTGCAGATATGCCCCATCGGAAATCTGCCAGGCCGTTCCGCCGCCGTTGATGATTACAGTATCGCCGGGAGATGCGAGTATGTGAATATAATTTGAAGAATTTCCCTGGAGATTGGAGATGAAATCGCCGCCGGGATAAATGTTCTGGTGGAAAAGAATTGTATCACCGGGCGTTGCAACAATTGCAGCCTGGGCTAGATTTGAATAAGGATGACCGGTGCCGATGTGATGGGTAGTAGCAGATGACCGGGCGGAAAGAATAAATAACAGTAATAATGTTAGCGGGCTTTTCATGGTACAGTTAAACCCGAAATTAGCGATTTTATATCACTCTGAATTTTCGTCGTCGTCGCCCGCCTTTTTTCCAGTTTTCACGTTTGACTCTTTTCCTGAGCTTTAACAAAACCGGAATTCTTGTACGTCTGTCGGCAATACAAACCTGCAAATGCTTTGACATTATATTAATGAAGCTCTGTTTTGTGGCGGGTACAGAATGAAATGCATGATAGACAGACATGAGTTCAGGAGTATCATAAGCATCAGGAAGGCGATAGAATTTCGTTTCGGTACCATACATTCCCGTATGATGAATACCCATATAAATCAAAAGACTTTCGACCTGTGATTCGGGCATTAAGAATCTTTCAGTCCAGTGGTGGATTGGAAATTCATTATTCGCTACGGCCTCTCTTCCACGGCGGCTCATCATGAAGCCGTGGTTTTTGTAATAACCGGCGATACGTTTTTTGCTCATCACATAATTTTAAAAATCATCATCCAAATTTATTATCGGGAGTCCGGAATTAAAACCGCATATATGCGGAGAAATGATTTGAGGCAGAGTCGATGCAATGAAAAAGCATAGAAGAGAATAGATAGATGATGGGCCAATATGGAGGTTTTTATGACGACGATGGCAACGAAATTAATCCGGATTTAATTCCAAAGCCTCAGTTATGTTTGAGTTGCAGAAGAAATGATTGGGGTGGCATGGAAGAAATTCTCTGTAAATTGAACCGGTTGGATCAAAAGGGCAGCAATGAGTTTATTTGTGGTGCGTATGAGAGATTCGAATAAAAGTGTAGTTAAAAAAGTTTGTATTAGATGAAGTGGAATTCTTTTGTTGGGCTATAAAGATTTGAATTGTTGGCATAATTTGACAGGAAATTTCTCAAATATTTTTTTATATTGCTTTTCAAAACAATAGCTGCATGAAAAAGTTCACAATTCTCCTTTTTTCACTCACATTCAATATTTGTTTTTCACAAATGGCACCTCCAATCAAATGGCAAAAAACCATCGGTGGGAATATGAGTGACGCCCTTTATTCCATTCGCAAGGCTCCGGGCGGTTATATTTTAGGTGGCCAGTCGGTTTCGAATATTTCAGGAGATAAAAATGAAAACAGTCAAGGGGGTGCAGATTTCTGGGTTTTAAAAATAGACTCAGCCGGTAACATCCTTTTGCAAAATACAATTGGCGGATTAGGCACCGACCAGCAAGCACTGGTTCGACCAACTTCTGATGGAGGTTACATCATCGGCGGTCAGTCTGATTCTGATATTTCCGGCGATAAAACCGAAAACAGCAATGGATACCTCGACTACTGGATAGTGAAAACGGACTCAATGCTAAACATTCAGTGGCAAAATACGATTGGCGGAAATGGTCTCGATTATTTAATGGATATCAATCAAACCTCCGACCACGGATTTATTATGGGAGGTTATTCAGATTCAAATATTTCCGGCGATAAAACCGAGAATGCTCTTGGTGGCCAAGCCGACTATTGGGTCGTAAAGACTGATTCAATAGGAAATGTACAATGGGATAATACAATCGGAGGAAATGGTTGGGAATATTTTGGTAATGTTATTCAGACAAGCGATGGCGGATATATGATCTCCGGTCGTTCCGATTCAGATAGTTCGAGTGACAAATCTGAAAATAGTATTGGAACAACAGATTATTGGATTGTAAAACTCGATCAGGGTGGAACTATACAATGGGAAAATACAATTGGAAGTACCGGCCAGGAAAATACTCCCAGCATTACCGAGACATTTGATGGAGGTTACATCCTCAGCGGATCATCATCCTCGAATGCATCCGGTGATAAGACGGAAAATGGTCGTGGTGGTCATGACTATTGGGTGGTGAAAATTGATTCAACGGGCATGATTCAATGGCAAAAAACTGTGGGCGGAAATCAGGAAGATGCACCTTCTTCTGTTATTCAAACATCAGACAGTGGTTATGTAGTGGCAGGCATGTCTTCCTCTCAGAGGTCAGGTGATAAACTCGAAAACTCCATGGGCAGTCGGGATTATTTTATCCTCAAATTCGACAACACTGGAAATTTAATCTGGCAAAATACTATTGGTGGTTTAGGCGAAGACTGGGCATTCGATATACAGCAGATAAATGGTGGATACATTGCGGCCGGTCGCTCATGGTCTGATATTTCGGGGGATAAATCACAAAACAATGTAGGCTGGTTTGACTATTGGATCATTTGCCTTACTGATTCCTTTAATACAGTGAAGGGACAAATGTTTATTGATTTAAATAGTAACGGAATATATGATGCCGGTGGAAATGATTTATTGATAACCTCAAAGAAAGTTTCAGAAACAACCGGTCAGTTTGCATTTACCGATCAATTTGGACACTATGACCTACCTGTAGTCAATGCCGGGACAACGGTTATTCCTTCAGCAATAAATTATTATTCTCCGATACCGGCTTCCTATTCAGTAAATTTCAGTGGATGGCACCAGGTAGATTCATTGAAAGATTTTGCATTTCAGCCAAACGGAACATATAATGATTTATCCATTACTATTTCCCCTGTCACGCGGTTTCGACCCGGTTTCAATGCGACATATGATATTAATTGTATAAACACAGGAACAACGACTTTAAATCCAATTATCATTTTCTTCCCTGATACAGGATTAACATTCGTCACTGCAACACCTGCCGCATCTTTTATCTCAAATGATTCATTGACCTGGATCTTGCCGCCAATGTCACCATTTCAGTCCGCAAATATATCTGTGACGTTACATGTAGATTCACAGTTAGTGATCGGATCGATACTCAATTCACCTGTTAGAGTGGAACCCATAGCAGCAGATGCAGATTCATCAAATAACTATTCCGAATTCGATGTTACAGTCAACGGCAGCTGGGATCCTAATGCAGTAGTCTCTAACCGGAATTTTATTCTGCAACCCGATCTTGTCAATCCTCCATATATTGAATATGTTATATACTTCCAGAACTCAGGTTCTGATACAGCCTTTTTTGTCAGGGTATTAAATCCTATTGATACAAATAAACTCGACATCTCATCACTTGAATTCCAATCAAGCTCACATCCGGTAAACCTGTATTTTAATTCGCTGGAAAGAAATCTTGATTTTACATTCAATAATATTCTTTTACCCGATAGCATAATAGATGAGCCCGGTAGTCATGGCTACATCCGGTACAGAATTAAACCCAAAAGTAATCTGGTTGCCGGAGATAGTATTTTCAATTTTGCAAATATCTTTTTCGATTTTAATAGTCCGGTTATGACCAATGTTAATTCCATTCCTATTCTCATGCAGGTTTCAGTACAACAACCTGAAAAAGGGAACTCTTTTCTTCTATATCCAAATCCAGTAAATGAAATATTGCAAATCAGTTTGGCCGGGATAGATGATATTGCAGAAATATGTGTTTACGATCTTTTTGGGAAATGTGTTGTCAGAAAAAAAGTCAACGTGAATAATAAATTTTTGAATGCTAAAATTAATGTCGTTGACTTACCTGACGGAATGTATGTTCTTGTTGTAGCAAATAATAAAAATAAGTGGCAGAGTTTATTTACGAAAACGAATTAGCACTGTTTGTCAGGGTTTACAACATGATAGAAATGCTACGGAGATCACAACCTGAAAAATATTATTAATTTTATTTACCTGATAACAAATATCTTCCTGCAATCACGCATATGTGCATTTTCAAAGATGATATAATACAATCCCGGTTGTAACTCTAAATTGAAGTATTGCTTTTGAGAATTAGTTTTAATGATATCACTGAAAATCTGCTCTCCGGTTGAATTATATATCCTGAATATTCCCGGCTGATTATTGTCGCGACTCCATTGCACATTAAAATTTCCCGGGCAGGGATTTGGAAATATGACAGGGTCGGCGGAATTAATTAAACTGATACCTGATGTGATTGAAGGTGATTCGTATTTAACCATAGCCCATTGCATATAGTTGTTGAAGGTTGTATCACTAATGTGTTCAAAAGCGTATGCCGTCTGTCCTGCGCCATCGAATATTGAGTTATATCTGAGAAAAGCGCTGGTAGAGTCAAAAACGTCATAATGATATTGGTCTAAAGATGTATCCAAAGTCATAAAAAATGAGTTTAATTCTCCTGTAAAATATCTATTTAGCGACCCGACACATGCAATAGTGGAGTCGTTGAGAAATTTGATATCGTTTAACGAGGAATCAAAATATCCGGCATGTACCGGAACATATATGCTATCAATAATATAACCGGAGGAATCTCTTTTATGTAAAACAGCCATGTCAACCCAGTTTACATAAATTGATCTGGTTCCATAAATATTCCCGGAGTTATCGGAGATTATTCTCGAATGTTGGTGTAAATAATTATATGTGCGAAGATCCCAAATAATATTACCACCCACCCCCATTTTCATTAAAAAACCATTACCGGCCGAATCGGCAATTTCTCCTGTGACATATAAATTTCCCCATCGATCGGCAATAAAATCTTTCACCTCTGCATGAACGGAATTATTAATTGAACTTTTCACTAATGTCCAGCTAATAACCCCCGAAGAATCATAGTGTGATATAAAAATAGATTCAGGAGGCGGTGTTACCCCGGACGAAGATCCCGCAATGAATGCACCACCAAGGGAGTCGGATATGAGTTTTGCATTATTGTCAAAATTGATTATTGAATCTATTCGTTCCCATAAAAAATTACCGGCGGTATCCATGCAAACAACTGAAAGGGCATGAAGGATACTACCTGTTTCCAATGAGGATGCTATTATTAAATTGTTTTTGCTAATACAAATATCACGAACAGCATAATGCCGTACAGGAAAATTTCGGGGAAAATAAAATCTTTGGTTAGAAAATGAAGTATCAAATATGGCCACTAAAATCTTATAATTGGAATTGATCGAGTCGGCCGCAGTTGCTGCAGCAAAAACATTTCCGTTGCCGCCAATAATAATTTTTACATATTCAAATCCGCGATAATCAGAGTTAATTGACAAAATTGTGCCCGCAGAATCAAGCAAAGCAATTGTGCTTTTTGTAATGCTATTGACAGTATCAAAATAAACACCACTAAATATAATATTCCCATTCGGGAGAAGAGTCGAACTTTTAACCCAATCAATTTGATCCGGTAAGGTACGTTCCCAGATCCGGTTCATCTGTCCATAAGAAGTATTAGTTACAATTGTTATAACAAGAGTGAAGAGTAAATACGTAAAACTAAATCTCCTTATTAAAAGCATATCAAATTAATAAATGTAGTATCAACGGGGAACGACATTTCTGCCGAAACCCAATTTAATAAAGATAAGTATTTTTCTGTTTATATATAAATGAATATCTTTCGAAAGCAATTTTAACGCAATTTCCGATCAAATTCCAAAGGTTCAAAGCTGTGTTTATTTGTTAACGATACTAACAAAGGGGAAAGCTTATTGTAATATATTAGTCATAAACTAAAACAAACAAACATTACCAACATCCATGCAGCGCAAGTCAATAATATTACTTATCACTGTTATTTCATTTGCCGTTAAATCAAAAAGTCAAACGTTTGATTGTTACATCGCAAACGATACAATAATTTCACCTTCGGTATATAAATTCGATGTGTACGTTACGCCAACAACTTCTGATTTCTATTTTAGAACCATTCAGCTGGGACTGAGTTTTAATCCCGCATTTTTCCCCACCGGAGCCGTTATTACCGGATCTGTTATACCCGGAACAACAGAGCTAAATAGTTATTCAACCGGTAATCCGATTTGGGATTCTACTCATTCCTGTTTGTCTGTGCCCGCAAACTCTCCACCCGCATGCACCGGCGAACCCAATAGTACATCAAACACATTATTGATGGTTAATACTCCTGTGCGAATAGCCTCATTTCAGATTTCTTCTACTATTCCATTCACGTGTACGAATCCTGATATAAGCATGATCAGACCCAAAGATCCATTTCCCGGAGTCGGAATTTTAAAAATGGCTTTATCGATGTGGGATAATTCGTGTTTGGCAGTTTCATTGGGAGCGAATGGCTCATATTCACATTTTAGCACTAATACACTTTATGGCACAGTGAACAATCCGCTTGACACATTATGTTCAGTAGATATTTTGGAAATTACCGGCATGGTTTCAACATTTCCAAATCCGACTACGGGCAAATTAACGGTTTCATCATTCAATAATATAGGAAAAAGCATACAGCTGTTTGCAAGTACTGGTAAATTGGAATTTGAAATGATTCAATGCAGAAATCCTTTAATCACAACTCTTACATAGTTGGTTCTATGGAATCCAAATCAAATATGAACTTACGATAAAACTTTACTTTAAAATATAATATGTTTAATTATTTAGATCCCTGGCAATATGGTTTAGTCATAACAGGATATGTTTTTTTGTTATTATCTTATATCGTATTCAACAGGAATGCCAAGCTATCGTATTCATTAATTTTTCTGTTTCTCGGTTCTCTGACATTACACTGGTTCGCAATCAGCCTTGATCCATTTTTGAATTTATGGGATGAGCAATATCATGCATTGGTCGCACGGAATTGCATGGAACATCCTTTAAAGCCGACACTTATTGAGCACCCTTTCTATCCATTGGATTATAAAGACTGGTTGAATAACCACGTTTGGTTACATAAACAACCTTTGTTTATCTGGCAGATGGCTTTATGCATGAAACTATTTGGCATTAATGAAATAGCAATTCGGATTCCGGATTTAATAATGACAACATTGTGTACCATGTTGGTTTTTAGAATCGGCCAGATAGTTTCAGGAGCGAAAACAGGAATTTATTCAGCTATAATATTTTCAACGCTTTCTTACGTAGCCCTGTTATCAAACGGGATGATGTCAACAGATCATAATGATATCGCTTTTCTGTTTTATATAACAGCATCGATTTGGGCCTGGGTTGAATACCAGAATTCCGGGAAAAAGAAATGGATCTGGATAATAGCTGTTTTTGCAGGGTGTGCGGTTTTAAATAAATGGCTGGTGGGATTGTTAGTTTATGGTATATGGGGACTCACTCTATTGTTTTATCCGCAAAAACCATTTTCCATTAAGTCTTTTTATCCGTTAGTTTTAAGTTTCCTTCTCGCCTTATTAACTTTTCTGCCATGGCAGATATACTGTTCGATCAAGTATCCGTTAGAGAGCTTCTGGGAGCGGACGGAAAGTGCCCGCCATTTTTTTGATACAATCGAAGCTCATTATGGAGATCATTGGTTTCATTTAACAAACCTGAATTTAGTTTACAATCCACTAGTTCCATATTTAATTATTCCCGGATTTATTTTTTTGATAAGGAATAAATTAAATTCAAAAATTACATTTGGATTGATTTCGGGCGTACTGATTATCTACATATTTTTTACGTTCGCTAAATCAAAAATGGCCGGATTTACTCTTCCCGCGGCAAGTGTAATGTGTATTGCATTGGCATCATTATTCGTTGCTTTGGAAGCGGAATTGAGAAGACTGGCAAAATGGCTATTTATACCATTTACAATCATATTTTTCCTTTTTGTATATTATAATTTTAATATGCAGGAAATAGAAAAATTGAACGGATTGAATAAGGTTAATCCGAATTCCAATCAATATGTAATAATGAGAAGAAAGGGCGCAACTCTTTTTAAAGAGTTATCAAGGAAAATCGATATAACAAATAAACCCGTAATATTTAACGTAGCCTGGGACGATCTTCCTATGATGATGTTTTATACCGGTGCAACTTGTTTCTCTAATCTCCCCTCGTTAAAGGACATTGTACAGCTTAAGAAAATAGGCAGACCAATTTATATATTGTTGAGAGAGCCTACCGAGTTATATATTGAAAATGATACTTCCATAATAAAGTTATGGTATCCCGAAAATAAAGAGGTAAACAGAAAAAGAGTTTCTTTCAAATTGTTAAATAATAAATGGCTATGTAATGACCTTACAAATGGGAATAAATTAATTGCCAACAGGGACACGCCGGGAGATTGGGAAACATTTAATCTGATTCAGTATGCCGATAGTTCATATGGAATAATAGCTTCTAATAATTTGTATCTTACAATTGACCTGCATGGAGACCAAACCATTCATTCAGGTTCATATAAAGCAAACCTGTGGGAGCATTTTAAAGTGGAGTATTTGCCCAATGGTAAAGTTGTTTTGAAAGATTGTAATAATAATTTCATTAGCATGCAGGATGATTTTCGATTAAAAGGCGGAGAAAGAAAATTAAGAAAGGAAGCTGAAATGGAAATGCTTGTTCATTGAAGGAATTTTTAATATTTCACAAACCTCCATTGACTATTTCGATTCGCCACAGAGACAGATAAAACATACATACCCGTTTCCAACCCGTCAATGTTTACTTCATAGTTTTCCCGGGATCGAATGCTTTCTTCAATTATTAACTTCCCCTGTAAATCATATACAACCAATTTTTCCAGACCGGTCTCCGATTTTATATTTATACGGTTATAATCACGGTCAAGGTAAAATTTAATGCCAGTACTTGAAGTCAAGCTGCCGACTTCCGTTGTATTAGAGTTGGTGTAAAGATTGGCTGAGTAATAAGTTGTACCATTGGGATCGAGACTTGAAGTGTAATCCGCAATTGGATGATGAATGCCGGGTATGTACCAGAAATATTTTGTGGTATAAGTTGTGTCATTGGGTGATTGGCGAATAGCTACCTGTTCATATTTGAATCGTACTACATTCTGTATAAGACCCGAGCCCAAAAGCAAGGTTCCGGCTCCGTCTAAACTTAATTTTGAAGTGGATGTATAATTATATGTTATGGAAAAGGCATAGGTTGAAAATGAAAATGCGCACACATTTGAATCGCCATAGATGATCGGAAACTTCCAGATAAATTCAAAAGATGGATAATTTATTTCCAAAACATTTCCATATTCATGAAGCGCATAATAGCCATCCGCAGTATCCTTAAAATATTCGTAGCCAACGTAAGTTGTATCCCATGACGCATAATTTTTTTCTACATAGGAAGCACCGGGAACAGTGTGAGGTGTTGATGCGGGGTCAACAATGAAATAATAATAATCATTCTGCAATGAAAATATAGCATTGCTTAAGTCCCATGTTTGTCCGACACCGGGTGATCCCGGATTTAAATTGTTTGCATTGTCAATTCTATGTTTCACATAAGCTTCTCCAATGACAGGCTGTACGTCTGGCTTGTAAGCGGATTGTGAAAAGGACTGACTGCAAATTAACGTAAGAATGATTAGAGTAGTTATTATTTTCATGTTGTATATTTTATTTGAATGTTTGACGGATCGTAAATGTATTTATCGTTACTTCATTTGAGAAAAGATTAACAGGACATTAACACAAAGTGTTAAGGTTTATGCAAGAATTTTTGATTGTTTTAACAATTATAGTTCGGCCGTAAAGAATTGATGAATTATCCAGTATTAAAATCAAACAGGATTGTGCATATAAGTTCAACCACAAGGCTTGTAATCATGACCACTTAATCGTTGCTAACTTTTGAATTACACCTGATCCGTTATTATCGGATTTTATAATGTGTGGTTAATTTATTTTACACCCTGAGCTTTTGAGTATTTCCCACAGGCTTATTGGAAAAAAATTTAATGATTAATTTTTTAGCTTTACGCGTAAATTCGATAAACCATGAATTCGTTTTTCAAACTTCCGGGACTCATACTTTTTTTTCTGATTTCATGTATTCCCGTTTTCTCTCAACAGTTCAACTCCGACAGTTATCTTTCGAAGCCACATGGAATGATAACGATTATACCGACATATGGTGAAAGAAACAGTATGTTGATGAATACATTTTCTCTCTTTTCGCGGTGGGAATTTACAATTGCAGCATATCTTTATAACAATGACGGCGACCCGCTGACGGATGATGGCTACTCAACTTCATTCTTTTTCAAATACATGATTTATGAAAATCCCAAAAAGACAGGGGGATTTGCGATAAAGGCCGGAACAGGAATGTTTCCCGGCACACTCGGTGGAACAGAGCGGGAAAGGAATGCATTCAAAACATACTGGATGAACACTCCGGCTACATTACCTTTTTTTGATAACAAACTTCAGGTTGACTTAATGCCCGGGGTGAGTGTTACACGGGATTACCAGGATACCAAATCCGGAGCATGGGCATTTACTTATTCCGCTCGCGTTGCTTATTATATAGACACGAAATGGTCTATGGTTGGTGAAGTGTTTGGCTCCGAAGGTGAAACGCGATCAATTCCTGAGTTTAAAGCAGGACCCAGGTGGGAGCCGAGTCAATATGCGGTTTTTGCACTCACGTACGGACATGAATTCAATGGAACAGAGGGAGCGGGATTTGAAGCGGGTGTTATGTTGTTCACTCCCGCATTTGCACAGTTGAAATTGAAAAAGAAGAAGGCACAATAATATTCTGCAATAAACATAACAGAGCAACAAAAACAATAGAATTAATTATTTGCTTTTTCATAAGAAAGGTTTTTAATTGTAAGAACAACGTTAAGATAACAAAATATTTGAAATGGCAAAGTGTGATTTTGGCGAAATGTAATATAAAATGTTGAATCGGTACTCTTCCGATTTTTGTTCTGTGTGATATTCATCCACCGACAAAGACTTCTCTACCCGTAAGCAAAAAAGAAATTTAGCCGTCTAATTTGCTATTGCTTCAGTTTAAGAGAGTTATTGAAAATCAGTAAAATAACCCAGCCAATCATTTTTTAGTCAAATCAAAACCTCTTCCGAAGAGAAATAATACATTTGAACAGTCAAGTACAAAGATAGATTTGAACAAATTTTAATATTTGGTATCCAACCTGAACTTAACAAAGTACCTTTGATTAGTTATGTTTGAGAAAAAAGTACTTTTAATTGATGATGAAGACAAATTACGAAGTCTTCTTGCCAGGATTATTTCTTTAGAGGAATATATTGTCGTTGAAGCATCAAACGGTAAAAACGGACTGAAAAAATTAGAGCAGGAAGAATTTGGAGTTGTAATCTGTGATGTAAAATTACCCGATGGCAATGGAATCGAGCTTACGCAAAAAATTAAAGCACTTTATCCGCTCACAGAAATCATTGTGTTGACTGCACATGGGACAATAGCTGATGGCGTACAGGCCATAAAATATGGGGCATTTGATTATATTACAAAGGGCGATGATAACGAAAAGATTTTACCATTGATTAACCGGGCAATGGAAAAAGCGGAATTACAAAATCGGGTTCATCAATTAGAAAACAAAGTCAGTAAACGTTATAGCTTTGATAGTATCATTGGTGTTTCAAAACAAATTAGGGAAGCGATTTCACTTTCAAAAAAAGTAGCCGTAACTGATACAACGGTTTTATTAATGGGTGAAACCGGAACAGGAAAGGAAGTATTCGCACAGGCCATACATTATGCAGGCAAAAGAAGCCGAAATAATTTTGTAGCTGTAAATTGCGCAGCAATTAGTAAAGAAATATTGGAAAGCGAATTGTTCGGACACATAGCCGGGGCTTTTACCGGGGCAATTAAAACCAGGAAAGGATTGTTTGAAGAGGCAAATGAAGGGACTATATTTCTTGATGAAATCGGTGAGCTGGGTTTGGAGATGCAGACAAAACTCTTACGTGTTTTGGAAACAAGTGAATTTATTAAAGTTGGTGATACAAAACCCAATAAGGTTAACGTTCGTGTTATTGCCGCTACTAATCGTGATTTAACCAGGGAGGTCGACGAAGGCAGATTTCGAAGCGACTTATTTTACAGGCTTGCTGTTTTTCAAATTCATTTGCCGGCATTACGTGAAAGGTCCGACGACATTGAATTATTATTGAAGCATTTTCTCCAGCTATATTCAACAAGAATGAATAAGAAAACCCCCAAGGTTAGTAAAGAATTTCTGGAAATAATGAAAAGATATCCCTGGAAAGGAAATATCAGAGAGTTGAAGAATACGATTGAGAGAATTATGATACTTTCTGATAAAGATGAACTTACTGTTGATGATATTCCTTTGGAAATGCAAACGGGATCTTCGGGAGATATAATTACTTCAAAGTTTGATTTGCTTTCAGTCGAAAAAGAACATATTCAAAGAGTCTTGAAATATACAAAGGGTAATAAAACAGAAGCCGCCAGATTGATGAACATCGGACTGACTACCTTGTATAGAAAAATTCAGGAATATAAGCTGGAATAATTACCCCTAAACCATATCAAAATGAAAAGGACCCTTCCAAAACGGAAGGGTTTTTATTTTCACAAATCTCAGGTTTTTTTGACAATTACAACTAAATCAAGCTATTAAAAAAGTTTTGGCCGAAAAGGATTGATCTTTGACATGCCGAGCCAAAATCGAATCAAATAAATTACAAAATGATAACTACAATAATGATTCTTCTTGGACTTGTGGGTTTTGCCCTGTGTTTTAAATCCATTAAATGGTTCGAAAAAATCTAACCCTTCGACTTCGTGGTTGGTGACACTGCCGAACCACAGAGGTCATAAAAAAATAAAAAAAATGATAGCTCTATTCATCATCGCATTACTCATGTTCGGCTACATGGTATACGTTCTCTTAAAGCCGGAAAAATTTTAAACTTCAAGCATTATGAATACTGAAATTTTAGGAGTCATCCTTATTTATGTTGCCGCGGTATTGCTTGCAATACCACTCGGTAAGTATATCGCAAAGGTGTTTGCAGGTGAGAAAACTTTGCTGGATCCGGTTTTCAATCCAATTGAGAAATTCTTTTTCCGCTTTAGTGGAATTGATGCATCGAAAGAAATGGACTGGAAGCAAAATCTAATTGCATTACTTACAATTAATGTAATCTGGTTTTTGCTTTCTATGCTGGTGCTTACTAATATGAGTTGGCTGCCATTGAATCCTGACGGAAATCCTTCCATGAGTCCCGACCTGGCGTTCAATACATCAGTGAGCTTTGTCACGAACACTAACCTTCAGCATTATTCAGGTGAATCGGGTTTATCGTATCTCGGACAGATGATTTTAATGCTTTGGCAATTTATCAGTGCAGGAACAGGTTTGGCAATATGTGCGGTTGTATTTATCGCGATGAAAGAGAGAGCATCGGAAAAGCTCGGCAATTTTTACAACTTACTGGTTAAATCTTGTACAAGAATATTATTGCCGCTAGCAATTATAGTTGCATCTATCCTGATTTTCCATGGTACGCCAATGACCTTAAACGGAAAAGATACTGTTATTACTATGCAAGGCGACACCATGCAGGTAAGCACCGGACCGGTTGCCGCAATGGTTGCCATTAAACAACTTGGAACAAATGGCGGAGGCTACTTTGGAGCTAATTCAGCAGTACCTCTTGAGAATCCGGATTACTTCACAAACATTGTTGAAGATATCAGCATCATACTTATTGCAATCGCAATGGTATTTGCATTAGGATATTTTCTAAAGAGAAACAAATTAGCCTGGATGATTTTCGGTGTGATGACAGCCGGTTTTATTGTGCTTGTCGTTCCAACTATCTATTATGAGATGAACGGCAATCCCGCTATTTCAAATATGGGAATTTCCCAACCCCTGGGAAACATGGAAGGAAAGGAAGTTCGTTTCGGACCGGCTGCATCTGCTTTGTGGGAAATCAATACAACCAATACATCAAATGGTTCTGTTAATTCTATGCATGATAGCTCCATGCCAATTTCAGGAATGAATGCAATGCTTGGAATGATGGTGAACGCTTTCTATGGAGGAGTTGGAGTAGGTTTTCTAAATTTTTACATCTTCATCATCATCGCTGTTTTTATAAGCGGATTAATGGTTGGTAGAACTCCTGAATTTCTCGGGAAGAAAATTGAAGCCCGTGAAATGAAAATCGCAATGTTAATTTTCTTATTGCATCCGCTTTTGATATTAACCGGTACTGCTTTAGCTTCTCATTTATACATGAGCAATCCGGAGATCTATGCAGGATGGCTAAACAATCCGGGTTATCACGGATTTTCTGAAATGCTTTATGAATACTCCTCATCATCTGCCAATAATGGAAGTGGTTTTGAAGGTTTAGGCGATAATACACCGTGGTGGAATATAAGCTGCGGAATTGTTATGCTGCTTGCCCGTTACCTTCCAATCATAGGCCCCGTTGCAATTGCAGGTTTGCTTGCAAACAAAAAATATATTCCTGAAAGTGTAGGGACATTGAAAGCTGACACAGGCACTTTTGGAATGATGGTATTTGCAGTTATAGTAGTGCTTGTTGGATTGGCCTTCTTTCCGGTATTGGCACTCGGACCAATAGCTGAACATTTATCATTGTATTAATTAACAGACAGTAAAAAATATTACTTATGAAAAGGCAAAGACAAACAAAACTCTTCGATAAATCGCTGGTGACTGAAGCTGTTGTGCAATCATTCATTAAGCTAAATCCACGTATTATGTTTCGTAACCCCGTAATGTTTACGGTGGAAGTTGGAACAGCCTATATGCTGGCGGTTTGCATTTGGATACTGACGGGTGAAAATTCGCAAGGTTCTTTCGCATACAACTTTTCAATCTTCATCATTCTATTTCTGACTGTACTGTTTGCAAATTTCGCTGAAGCATTGGCTGAAGCAAGGGGAAAGGCACAAGCAGCATCTCTTCGAAAAACAAGAGAGGATACTCCGGCAAAGAAAATATTCGCTCTCGGAGAAATCTATTTAAATGAGGTAAAGATTGTACCTTCTTCCGAATTAAGAAAGAATGATATGTTCGTTTGCGAAGCAGGTGATATCATTCCTACTGACGGAGAAATCGTAGAAGGAATTGCAACCATTGATGAATCTGCTATCACAGGAGAAAGTGCTCCGGTGATCAGGGAAGCAGGAGGAGATAAAAGTTCTGTTACTGGTGGCACAAAAGTATTGACCGATAGAATCCAGGTGAAAGTAACAACTGAGCCGGGAGAAAGTTTTTTAGATAAGATGATTGCCTTGGTTGAAGGAGCATCACGCCAAAAAACTCCGAATGAAATTGCATTGACGATTTTGCTTGCGGGATTCACACTCATCTTCATCATCATCTGCATTACGCTGGCTCCATTTTCGAATTACGCTAATACGCCGATTCCGATTTCATCATATATCGCCCTTTTTGTTTGTCTCATACCGACAACAATAGGCGGGTTACTTTCTGCAATAGGTATTGCAGGAATGGACAGAGCATTACGCGCTAATGTAATTGCAAAATCCGGCAAATCAGTAGAAACAGCAGGAGACCTTGACACCATTTTGCTCGACAAAACAGGAACTATCACTATCGGCAATCGCAAAGCGACAAATTTTTATCCGGCGGAAGGAATTAGCGAAAGTGATTTCATTAATAGTTGTGTGCTCTCGTCTTTAGCTGATGAAACACCGGAAGGTAAATCTATTTTGGAGCTTGCAGGAAAGGATGTCGCAGCGCGCTTGAAAGAAACCGCAAAAGGTGCAGTGCTGATAAAATTTACCGCTGAAACAAGGACAAGCGGAATAAGTCTTTCAAATGGAAAACAAATTCGTAAAGGAGCATATGATGCAATTAGAAAGATCTCTGACAATGCAAATAATGTATTCCCCAAAAATACAGAAACCAAAGTAACCGAAATTTCTTCGAATGGAGGAACTCCATTAGTTGTATCAGAAAACGGAAAAGTAACGGGAGTGATTGAATTACAGGATATCATTAAAACCGGAATTGTTGAGCGATTCGCACGGTTAAGAAAAATGGGCGTTAAAACGGTAATGGTAACCGGGGATAATCCTCTGACTGCAAAATTCATTGCTGAAAAGGCAGGAGTAGATGATTTTATTGCCGAAGCAAAACCGGAAGACAAGATGACTTACATCCGCCAGGAACAACAAAAAGGAAAGCTGGTTGCCATGATGGGTGATGGTACAAACGATGCACCGGCACTTGCACAAGCCGATGTGGGAGTTGCAATGAACAGCGGCACACAAGCAGCCAAAGAAGCCGGCAACATGGTTGACCTGGATAATGACCCTACCAAATTGATTGAAATAGTTGAAATCGGGAAGCAGTTATTAATGACACGCGGCACGCTCACTACATTCAGTATTGCAAATGATGTGGCTAAATATTTTGCAATTGTACCGGCCTTATTCATCACTTCAATTCCTGCCTTGCAGGCGCTTAATATTATGAATCTTCATTCGCCACAATCGGCTATTCTATCAGCGGTCATTTTCAATGCGATAATCATTCCTCTTCTTATACCTCTCGCATTAAAAGGAGTTAGCTACAAGCCGATTGGCGCAAGCGCTTTGTTAAGAAGAAATCTTCTTTACTATGGTCTTGGAGGAATTATCATCCCGTTTATAGGGATTAAATTAATTGACCTTGTAGTAACAGTATTTATCTGAATAAATTAAATAAAATGAAAACGAATCTTCTTCCGGCATTAAAACTTACACTCATATTCATCATTCTGTTTATGGGGATTTACACTCTAATAATGCTTGGCATAGCACAAGTTGCACCCAACAATGGACATGGTTTTATTGTTGAAGCAAATGGAAATAAATATTATGAAAACATTGCACAGAATTTTTCTGATGATAAATATTTCTGGTCACGTCCTTCGGCAGTGAACTACAATGCAGCAGGTAGCGGCGGAAGCAATAAAGGACCATCCAATCCGGATTATCTGGCTACTGTCCAGGCCCGCATAGATACATTCATAGCCCATAATCCGGGAATTAATAAAAGTGAAATTCCTTCAGACATGGTTACAGCCTCCGGTAGCGGCCAGGACCCTAATATATCAGTTCAGGGCGCATTGATACAAGTACCGCGTATCGCCAGGGCAAGAAATATTTCCGAAAAGGATTTAGAATTATTAGTACGGCAGAACACCGAGAAACCCTTACTTGGTTTATTCGGAACAGAAAAAATGAATGTACTCAAATTAAATATCGCATTAAACAATCTTAAATAATACAAAAATGAAAAAGTATTTAATACCTATATTACTTATCATAACAAATTTTGCATCAGCTCAATCGGACACTTCAAAATCAAATATTAGTTTCACCGGTTATGCTGAAGTGTACTATACTTATGATTTTAACAAGCCCGAAGACCACAATCGTCCTTCATTCATTTATAGTCATAATCGTCATAATGAATTCAATCTCAATCTGGGCTTTGTAAAGACCGCATATAGTTCAGACCGCGTTCGTGCAAATGTTGCACTTGCAGCAGGAACATATATGAATGCAAATTATTCAGCGGAGCCGGGAGTATTAAAAAATATCTACGAAGCTAATGCAGGAGTGAAAATTTCAGGAAAGAAAAATCTTTGGGTGGATGGCGGAATCTTTGCTTCTCATATTGGTTTTGAAAGCGCAGTATCAAAAGATTGCTGGACACTAACCAGGAGCATATTGGCCGACAATTCTCCCTATTATGAAAGCGGAGCAAAAATCTCTTATACTTCCGATAACAGCAAGTGGTTTCTAAGCGGATTAATTTTAAACGGATGGCAACATATTCAACGACCTGCCGGCAACAATTCTCCTGCATTCGGAACTCAAATTACCTATACGCCAAATTCAAAAGTTACTTTAAACTACAGCACCTTCATTGGCAATGACAAGCCTGATACGGCTAAGCAAATGCGATATTTTCATAATTTATACGGATTGTTTCACATTACGGAAAAATTTCACGTCACGGCCGGTCTTGACTACGGAATGGAAGAGAAAGCGAATGGGAGCGATGGTTTCAACAGTTGGTATAGTCCGGTAATTATTGTCAAAGTGAATTTGAACAACACATGGTCTATTACCGGAAGAGGAGAATTATATTATGACGAGTACGGTGTAATTATTCCAACCGGAACAGAAAATGGATTTCAAACAACGGGATATTCAATTAACTTTGATTGCCGTGTAAGAGAAAACGCGGTTTGGAGGGTAGAGGGAAGAATACTTAACAGCAAAGACGATATTTTTGTTAAAGAAAGTGATATGGTAAATTCAAATACCTTTATTACAACATCACTTGCTATTTCATTTTAATGTCCGAAGAAGAAAATAAAGAGCAAAACGTTGAACACTTTCTTGACCTTATCCGCAAATCGAGGCGTGGTAAATTCAAGATTTATATTGGAATGAGCGCCGGGGTTGGTAAAACCTACCGGATGCTTCAGGAGACACATGCTCTTTTAAAAAGTGGGATAGATGTTAAAATCGGATATATTGAACCGCATAGCCGTGCGGAAACTTTAGCGCTTGTTGAGGGACTTCCGGTTATACCAAGAAGAAAATTATTTTACAAGGGAAAGGAATTGGATGAAATGGATGTTCCGGCAATTCTGAATATCCGTCCCGAAGTGGTGGTAGTTGATGAACTTGCTCATACCAATATTGAAGGGAGCAAGAATGAAAAGCGCTGGCAGGACGTAGTGGAAATTCTGAATGCAGGCATCAGTGTCATCAGTGCAGTCAACATTCAGCATATTGAAAGTCTGAATGAGGAAATCCAGAAAATTACGGGAATCGAAGTGAAAGAGCGGATTCCGGATAAAGTTTTAGGATTGGCAGATGAAGTCGTAAATATTGATCTGACGGCTGACGAATTAATTGCCCGACTGAAAGAAGGTAAAATATACCAGGCTGAAAAAATTGAAACGGCGCTGAAGAATTTTTTTAAGCCCGAGCATATTCTTCAGCTCAGGGAACTTGCCCTAAAGGAAGTTGCGTCACAGGTTGAACGTAAAATTGAAACGGAACTTCCCAGGAATGTCGCTTTGCGCCATGAAAAGTTCTTATGTTGTATAAGCAGCAGTGATGAAACGGCCAAAATGATTATACGAAAGACTGCACGTTTAGCTTCGTACTATAATTCAAAATGGTTTGTACTTTATGTTCAGACAGACATGGAACACGCTGATAAAATTGGCCTTGCGGCTCAAAGGCACCTTATCAACAATTTTAAGATGGCAACTGAATTAGGGGCTGAAGTAATCAGAATTCAAAATAATAATGTGGCGAAGGCCATTATTGAAGTGGCGGAACAGAAAGAAATTACAACGATTTGTATTGGAAAACCACACTTTAGTCCGATTAAGATAATTCTGGCAACAAACATATTTATCCAGCTCCTGAAAAAAGTATCGTCATCAGACATTGACATTATTATCCTTTCGTAGATGAAAATAAGAATTAAGACAAAACTATATTTAGGACTAATCCCGCTATTTGTTATTGTAGTTCTGACCATTGTTGTCGGAATTTATTCCATCAACCGGCTGGCTAATGACAGCAAGGCAATTATTAAGGCTAATTATGAAAGCTTGCAGTTTGCAAAAAACATGCAGGAGTCTCTCGATAATTTTCAAACAAACGACAGCAGTGCTCTTTTAAAATTCGAAAAAAATCTCGCGTCACAGGAACTTAATATAACCGAGGTTGGCGAAAATGAGGTTACACTGGAATTGAGAAATCAATTTGAACAACTAAAGCATTCAGAAAAGTCAGTCTTAAAGATAAATGATATGCGTTCCTTAATTTATCGGATGATGGAATTAAATTTGAACGCCATTGAAAGAAAAAGTAATGAAGCGGAACAGACTGCATATAAGGCGAAGTTATATCTGGCTGTTATCGGAACATTTTCATTTTTAATCGCACTGTCATTCCTGCTTAATTTTCCCGGCTACATTGCCGATCCGATAACACGACTCACCGAAGGGATAAAGGAAATCACCAATAAAAATTATTCAAAGAGAATCTATTTAAAGAGCGGGGATGAATTTGGAGAACTGGCAAATGCGTTTAATGCCATGGCAGAAAGACTGGATGCTTATGAAAACAGCAACCTGGCTAAAATCATTTTTGAGAAAAGGAGAATCGATACAATTATCAACAACATGAAAGACCCGATTGTGGGTTTTGATGAGCATAGAAATGTACTTTTTGCAAACAGCGAAGCCATAAAAATACTCGGCATCCAGGAGAAGGAGCTAATTGGTAAATACGGTCCGGATGTCGCATTAAAGAACGATCTGTTTAGAAATCTTATCACCGAGGAAGCCGGAATTAAACCACTGAAAATTTATTCAGACAATAAGGAAAGTTATTTTTCAAAGGAAGTATATAAGATAGTTTCTGATGAAAATCCCATTGGAGAAGTGATAATGTTAAGGAATATTACCAAGTTTAAGGAGTTAGACCAGGCGAAGACAAATTTCATCGCTACTATTTCGCATGAATTGAAAACACCGATTTCATCGATAAAGATGAGTTTAAAATTATTGGAAGATGAGCGGATAGGCAAGGTTAACGATGAGCAGAGAAAAATGATTGAGCACATTAAGGATGACGCACAACGGCTTTTAAAGATTTCAGGAGAGTTATTAGACCTGGCACAGGTTGAGTCGGGAAACATTCAATTGCGTAAAGAAACCGTTAACCCTGAATCGATTGTAGAATATTCATGCAATGCATTACGTGTTCAGGCCGAGCAAAAACAAATTGATATTGATATTAAGTATGGAAATAAAATACCAAATGTAATTTGCGATTTGGAGAAAACAGCATGGATAATGGTAAACTTTCTATCCAATGCTATTCGTTTTTCACCGGAGAAATCTACTATTTATATCGAAGTTACCGGCGATCCAAAAATGGTAACATTTTCTGTCAGAGATTCCGGTAAAGGAATTGAGCAAAAATATAAGGATAGAATTTTCGAAAAATTTTACCAGATTCCAAGTGATATGGCCAGAACAGGTTCGGGTCTTGGTCTGGCAATAAGCAAGGATTTTATCATTGCACAGGGAGGCAATATCTGGGTAGAAAGTAAAATCAATGAAGGAAGTACTTTTGCTTTTAGTCTGCCTGCTGCTGTATAAAAATTTTATATATTTAGAAAATCTAACCTTTGCTTTACCATGAACAGGCTCTACTGCTTTTTATTCATATTCACACTCTTTGGATTAAAAACAACTGCCCAGTCACCTGACTGGAAATGGGTAGGGACTTCATCCGGAATCGCTTTTACAACGGGAACAAGTGTTGCGACAGACCCAAATGGAAATGTGCTGGTGACTGGGACATGCGATGGTACACTCACATTAGGATCAATTAATATTGGTAGTGTCTTTGATGGAATTTTCGTTGCAAAGTATGATGCATCAGGAAATGTACTCTGGGTGCAAACCGCCAGTGCATTCGGAGGAATAGGCGCGGTGCGCACCACCGGTATTACAACCGATGTTAACGGTAACGTGATTGTAATAGGAAATTTTACGTGTTCGTCAGTTACTTTTGGAACAACTACTTTATATAATCAGGTTGTCGGTGAAGAAGATGTATTTGTTGTAAAATATGATCCTTCCGGAAATGTTCTATGGGTGAAAAGTGGCAGTGGAAACTTCTATGATAATATTTACGGTGTAGTTGCTGATTTATATGGAAATATTCTTGTAACAGGGTATTTCTCAAGTGATACTTTGGACTTAGGAGCAACGAAATTGATTAATGCATATTATGGTAATACAAATCCATTTATTATAAAATATGATTCTTTGGGCAATGTAATATGGACAAGAATTGCTACAGGAGCCAGTAATGCAACAGGAACCGGCATTGCATGCGATATAAATGGGAATGTGTTTATGGCAGGATGGTATGAATATATTCCACTGACAATAGGATCAATTACATTACCAAGTCCCGTTAATGATGATATATTCTTTTTAAAGTACGACTCCGTGGGAAATTTATTGTGGGCGAAATGGGCAAGCGGAGATTACCTCGATCAAAGCGGATGCATCTCGGTTGACTTCAATGGGAATTTACTCGCAACAGGAATTTTTGAAAGTTCTACTTTAACTTTTGGAACATATACTTTAACGAATGTAGATTCCGGCTTTGGTGATATTTATTCGGTCAAATATGACAGTTCGGGAAATGTACTATGGGCGAAATCAATAGGAGGCCCTAAGCATGATTTTGTAAGAAGTAGTAGTGTAGGACCTCATGGAAATTTACTTCTAACGGGTTCTTTCATTAGTCCCGCCCTCAATTTCGGTTCCACTACTTTAACCAATACCGATACTAGTGCCAGTGATATTTTTGTGATGTGTTACGATTCTTCCGGTAATGAACTCTGGGCTAAATCCGCAGGAGGAACAGATGTTGATGTAGCTACCGGCATTGCTTCAGATGTACATGGAAATGTTTTGATTACAGGTTTATATTTCAGTCCATCAGTAATCTTTGGATCAGATACACTCCAAAATATGGGAGGCAATTATTTATTTATCGCAAAGTTAGACAGTGTCATCGTTTTAGGAACAAA
>CAZAON010000189.1:0-2394 GCA_964486655.1 uncultured Flavobacteriales bacterium | reverse complement strand
GAGTCCATGTAGAACCACTATTAGTTGAAAACTCCCATTGTAATAAACTACCTGTCTGACCCGAAAGAGTAAGTGTTCCATTGGCTGAGCCAGTACAAACTGTTGCTGAACCTGGAGTAATGTGCCCACCTGCAACAGGATCCCGAACCACTAAAATTGCGGTGCTGGATGTTAATGTTCCGCAAACTCCGGTCAATACACATTGATAAACATAACCGTTCATTGCATTAGTGACATTATTCAAAGTCAGGTTTGGTCCTATTGCTCCCGGAATATCCAACATACCGCTTCCTGTATTTTCCTGCCACTGATATACAAGTCCGGTTCCTGTAGCTGTAATAGAAAATTCTGCATCCGTTCCTGCACATGCTAATACGTCTTGCGGTTGCGAACTAATAGAAAGCGATTGATTCACCGTAACTGTAGCCGTATCAGAATAAACAGGAGGACATATTCCGTTAGTGAACAGAACACGGTACAGCGTCGTATTATTCAAATTCTGAAAATTTTCAGTCGCAGTTGTATTACTAATCGGCGACCATGATAAACCGCCATTCACAGATGATTCCCATTGAATAATTGTACCCGGGTTTCCGCTTAATGTCAAATTTCCGTTGTTAGATCCTGAGCAAACCGTGGTACTACCACTTAGCGTACCGAATGGAGGAGAAACAGTACTTATAATTGAAGTACCGCTTATTGACTGATTGCAAGTTGCCAGTGCGGTATATTGAACTGATACGAGATCGTAAGTTTTTGTCGTCGTTACGGAACCGGTTGAAATGATGGCTGTTCCTGATACTCCAATATTTAAGCTGAATGAGCCGGCTCCATTAATAGTATACATGACAGTTGTATTCGGTGTGCCGGTAACGGTAATATCAGTTGAGGACCCGTAACAAATTGTCTGATCTGAAGAAATAGATGCAGTAGGCAGAGGCAGAACATTCGAAGTTACACTTGGAGGAACAACAAGGGCATAACAGCCATTCGCGTCAACCATATCAAATATATCATAAGTAGTTGTTGAAGTTGGTGCAACAGGGTAAACAAATGTATTTGTCGAAATAGTGGTATCAAGCAAGTTCGAGCCATATAACATGAAAAATGAAATTGGATGAGCTCCATTCAGAATATTTAATGTGACATTTGTTGAATTATTATTTATACAGACATCGTTTGTTGAAAGAACAGCAGCAAATAAATTAGGCTGATTTAATGTAAAGGTTGCAGTTGAAGTACAACCACCATCTGCAGTAACAGTTACAACATAATTCCCGGCTACCAGGTTAGTTGTGCTGGAACTTGTCTGTCCATTTGACCATAAATAGGTGTATGGGTCAGTTCCACCTGAAGCTGTAACAGAAATACCACCATCTGCACCGCCAAAGCATGTTACATTTGTAACAGAAGAAGTTAAAGTTGCAGGCCTGCATACTTCACCGATTTGAAAATCACTGAATGAAGTGATGTTTATGCCTTTTTGAGAAAATGCTCCCGGTGTTCCCGCGTTTACTAATGACCAGTTTGGTGAATTAAACTTTTTAATTCTGAAATTTGCAGAATTTGCAATAAGGTCAATATCTGTAGGCTGATAATTTAAGGTAAGATCAAAATCAGTAAAAGTTAGTCCGTTATTAATAAATGACCAATACCTGTTTACAGTGTAAGAAGACGCCAAACCGGAAGTTGAAATTTGAGGGTGGTCATTAATTGTAGTAGAAGCCAATAAGGTACCATTGTTTCCACTCATCGAATGAAAATCGACCGTTGCAGGCGCATAATTATTCAAATCACCGATCTCAAAAACCTTCGAAGGAGAGCCGGAATTTGCTATGAAGAATAGTAGATTCCCGACAATATATCGTGATGAATTTGCATTCGCTATTGAACCATTTAAAGTAATTGTTAAAATATTGGCACCGGTTACAATTTTACCATTTGTCATTGTCAGTATTCCATTGACCGAAACACTGGATCCGAGTGTTGAATTTCCGCTTGACTGATTATTCTCAAGATTATTGTAAATACCGCCAACGATTGTTTGAGAGGCTCCATAGTATTCGACTTTCCCTCCCCATGTTAATCCTGCCGGTAAAGGTGTTGCACTGGTATTCGACGTTCTCACAGTTCCCGAATTGGAAATTGCAGAAGCCGTAAAAAGATTGGTCTGACAATCAAGCGTAGCAAGCGTAGCAACCGTAAGTGTTGAACTTGCATGAAGTGCTAAAGCTGAATTTAAAAGTAGTGTATTCGTTGAAGTACCTGTTCCAATTGTTACGTGAGTGTTACTTGGGTTTATTCCCCCGGCTGTGCAAGTGAATGTTTGTGTTCCGCTTGCCTTGTTGAAAAGGAGGGTACGTGTTGAGTTAATCGATGTACTTTTAATAAGAG
>CAZAON010000188.1:0-1654 GCA_964486655.1 uncultured Flavobacteriales bacterium | reverse complement strand
ACCGGAAGGGAATTAGCCGATGAGTTGCAGGCCGAAACAGATGAGAATGAAAAGAAAGTTCTCTCTGAAATGATGAAAAAGAATTTCAGTATTATCAATGAGCATGGTGTTCGGGCTAACAAAATTCTGAAAAGTATGATGACCTTTGCCCGGGCCGGAAATGTAGAAAGAGTGTTATCCGATATTAACCTCGTTTGTAATGATGCCGCCGAGATTGCTTATCATGGAATGTGTTCGACCATCATAGGATTTACATGTGATTTTAAGAAGGAGTTGGAAAAAGATCTTCCGAAAATAACGATCATTTATGAAGACATAAGCCGCGTAATTCTCAACTTGCTTACGAATGCATTTTATGCGGTTAACGATCGCAGGAAAAAGGAAGCGGATGGTTATTTGCCCGCAGTATTCCTGTCTACTTCAATCGATAATTCTATCCTTGACGGAAAGAAAAATATTATCATCAAAGTAATAGATAATGGTACAGGTATTCCTAAAGAGATTGTAGATAAAATTTTCAACCCATTCTTTACTACAAAGCCATCCGGTGAAGGTACGGGCTTAGGGCTTAGTATCAGCCATGATATTATATCGGTTCATGGAGGCGAAATGAAAGTTTCATCGCAGATAAATTCTTATACGGAGTTTGTTGTTTCGTTACCGGTTGCTTAACTCCATTCTCAATGAATTCGCTTAAGTTGGATCTTTCAAAAGTATGATTTTAATTCAGCAAGGTTGAATTAAGTCTAAATAAAATAAAGCATAAGAACGGTCAATGCCGAACCTGATTAGGATCAATGAAACGCCTGTCGAATAAAAATGCCCTGTCTGTAAGTGTCTGCAGGAAAATGATAATATCAATTTTTTCTTCCGCGGTAAGCGTAATTGGTTTGGCAAGTAAACGATCCAGATTCTCTGTTTTAGCAATTCCTGAAGTGTAATGATTCATAACCTGATCAAGCGAAAAGAACCTGCCATCATGCATATATGGATATGTCACTTCTATATTTCTTAAAGTCGGCACCTGGAATTTTAGATAATCTGATTTTCTTCCCGTAATAACAATGCGTCCGCTGTCTTTCAATGCCGTATCCGGTTTCAATCCAATATCCCTGTATGAATAATCGGAAAATAATGGTTCCTTATGGCAGTTGGCACAATGAGTCCGAAATAGTTTCAATCCGTTTTCCTCCCGTTCATTAAATTTTTCCTTACCCGCAATAAATTTATCGTATTTGGAATTATTTGAAATCATCGGTGCTAAAAACTGTGAAAGTAATTTCATCAGTCTCTCCGATGTAACCAATGTGTCACCGAACACCTGACTAAACAACCTTGGGTAGACTGAATCATTTTGTAGTTTCCTGATTACACCTTCAAGTGATTCGCCTAATTCCGCCTCACCTGTAATTGGTGCGATAGGTTGCAAGTCAAGATTATTGATTCCTCCGTCAGCCATGTATTCATTCTTCCAGATCAGATTTTGTAATGCGGGAACATTCCTCTTTCCGATTTTTCCCGATACACCATGACTTATTGAATGATCAACATGAGCAAATGCGGCAAATTTCTGATGACAACTTGCACAACTCGTTGAATGATCGATGGACAAAATTGGATCGTAAAATAATTTCCTACCTAAAAGGAAGCCTTC
>CAZAON010000187.1:0-8931 GCA_964486655.1 uncultured Flavobacteriales bacterium | reverse complement strand
AAGCTGTGATGCGTCGCCAGACCCGATAGCTATTGGGACCGTCGAAGCGCGGCAGGACTTATAGCAGAGGTAGGAAATAAGTACGTCGAAGCAGCTAAGATTTTTGCATACTTTTAGAAGGTAGAGAAATGCGCTCAGCGGGGTAAGATTTACGGGGATTGTGGAAAATACTTGGCGAAATAGGAGCTTTTTTTAAGGTATGGTAATTTTGTAATTAAAAAAAACATTATACTTACATTGTATTCCAAAATTTGGAACATCCGTTAATACCACTCTTAAAAACGCTTCCAGTTAATTATTTTAGTTTTATTTCAATGTAATTATATATGTACAATCATTGATTTAAGATAGATATATATTATTTATTTATTAATATTCGTTAAAGAGAGTTAATTCAAAGTTATTATTGAACTGTATGATTTTTTTCTGAAGGAAATAACGTTTGAATTTTCTACTGCATAGTATAATCAAATAATATTTTTTTACTTTTAAAAACAAACAAAATGAAAAAACATCACACACACAGGCATAGAAATGCCTCATTTAATTTCCTTCGAACGACTGTAATCACTTTCGTTCTGACATTTATTGCATTATCGTTTTATTCCTTCGAAAGTAAAGCATCGCATTTCAGGTACGGAAACATTACATGGACCCACGTTTCGGGAAGAACCGTAACTTTTCATGTAACACAGGCATGGAGACGTACATTTTATCCTGGCCCGCCAAATGTGGGAAATATTGTAACCACGGGAACCTTAGAGTTTGGTGACGCTACTTCAGCAGTAATCAATCTGACCGTGACATCTGTTAATGTTGCCGAGGACTGGTTCTTCGGTGAAGCTACTATCACAAAAACATATGGCGGAGCCGGCACTTCGTTTATTGCCTTCTGGGCGTCTAATGCCAGAATCAGCACTCTTCAGAATAATGCAAATGCAAATTTCCGTGTCGAAACTACAGTGACACTGAGTCCTACACCGCCTAATAATAATAGTCCTGTTTCATCAATGCCGCCAATCGTAAATGTTCAGGGCGGACTTGCCGCTGCGAACTTTATCCTTGCAGCATCAGATCCTGATCCGGGTAACACACTTACCTATGCACTTTCATCAACTGCACAAATGGGTGGTGCAGGAAATACGCAACCTGCCGGACTTTCAATTGATCCAACTACCGGTGTTGTTACATTTAATACAATTGGAAAAACACCCGGACAATTGTATTCCACACAAATGAGGGTAACGGATAATCTGGGTGCAGCTATTTCAGTCGATTTGATTATTAAAATTGTACTTCAATCAACGACGCCGACTTTCGACTATTCAGTTACTCCTGCAAATGGAACTGTTTATGAGATTCAACCGGGAACGTCACTTTGCTTCGACATAAAAGCATTGGATAGTGACCCGGGCGACGTGGTTACTTTATCGGCGGTAAACCTTCCTGCAAACGGAACAACAGTACCATTATTACCGGCTAACGGCAATCCTGTTCAGACTCAATTCTGCTGGACACCAACATTAGCACAATTAGGAACACGACTGATAAATTTCACTGCACAGGATGTTAACGGCAGCCAGATCAATAGCTCTGTTACGATAATCGTTAGTCTCGATCCTGTATTCGATGTACCTCCTACTCCAATGGCCGGTGCATTTATTTGCGTACCTACCGGTGCTCCACATTCACTGACCGTACAAGCCCATGCACCTGATCCGACAGTTAACGTGCAATTAACCGGAGTTATAGTTTCTCCACCGATTCCATCATTAAATTATCTGCCAATACTTCCTACTCCGGCCGGAAATACAACTTCAACAACTCTTTCATGGTTACCACAAGCTTCTGACTGGGGAACGCATGATTTTACATTTACCGCAACGGATAATCTCTCCAATTTCACAGATCATTCTTTCACATTGGTTGTGAATACAGAACCTTCATTCGTGTCTTCTCCACCCTCACTTTTGGTTACTGTTGGACAAACATTTACTTATAATATCATAGTTGGAGATGATGATATGCCATTCGGCGATGTCGTGGATATTTTAGCCAGTGGACTTCCGTCATGGCTCACTCTGACTCCAACAGGCCCGGGAACTGCTACTTTGCAGGGAACACCTACATTAGCAGATGCCGGAACAAATTCAGTTCACTTACATGCTGAAGATGTTTATCATCATTGCGGAAATCATGTTGAACAGGAATTTGATATCGAAGTGAATCCTTGTAATGTTTCTGCTCAGGCTATATTTACACCGATTAGTTGCTATACTGGAACTACATGTGTGGTTGTAACAGGAAGCGGCGGAATGGCACCTTACACAGGTGAAGGAACATTCTGCGGAATTGCTGCGGGAACTCATACCTACGAAATCACAGACAATCTTGGATGCATGGCTTCTACTACAATAACAATCGGTGAGCCTTCCAAACTTACAGTTACAGCTACTACGACACCGACATCGTGCAGCCTGAATGATGGAAGTGCCACAGCCACTGCCTTAGATGGTACACCTGGCTATTCATATCTGTGGTCAGACGGTCAGACAGGTCCGAATGCTACTGCTTTATCACCAAATGCATATGTCGTTACTGCTACAGATGCAAATGGATGTACGGCGACTACAACTGCTACTGTAGTTTCAGGAGGATCGGTACCGGGAGCACCTGCGGCGATCAGCGGACCTCCGGGTCTCTGTACAAAACAAAACGGTGTTGTATTTTGCGTAACGCCGGATCCGAATGCAACACATTACCAATGGACATTGCCAACAGGAGTAACCGGAAGTTCTGTTGGTCCGTGTATTACAGTGAGTGTTAGTACAAAATTCAAAGGCGGTCAAATCTGTGTGAAAGCAATTAACGGATGCGGACCTGGTCAGTCGACCTGTCTCTTCTTACCAAAAATTAACTATAAGCCGGCGAAGGCCGTTGCTATCAACGGACCACTTACAATTTGCGGTGCACAGGTAGTTACTTATTGCATTGCCCCGATTCCAAATGCATTCAGCTATCTATGGACAATTTCAGGCAGCGCTACATCGCCAATGACAATTATCGGTGGACAGGGTACAACATGTATCACGGTGAATGTTCCGGCAGGTTATTCAGGCGGACAAAAGGTAAAAGTGAGTGGAGTGAATTGCAAAGGAACGGGAGATGATAAATATATTACTATTGGCTCAGGAAGTGCACCGGCAATTCCTGCATCTATCACTGGTTTATCAAGTGTATGTAAGAGCAGCTCCCAGACATTTACTGCATCAGCTGTAGCAGGAGCTACTGCTTACCAGTGGGCGGTAAATAATAATGCAATGATTGTTTCAGGATGGGGAACTGCATCAATAACAGTTGATTTCTCTATGAGCACAGGAACACCTGTACAAGTTGCCGTTGTATCTGAAAATGCATGTGGAATGTCTTCACCAAGAACTAAAAATGTTACCGTGAATCCAGCCTGTCGTGAAGCAGCAGATATCGGTAACAACAATTCTTCTTTGCAATCGTTCACTATTTTCCCGAATCCAACAAGTCTGCAAACCACTGTAAGCCTCAAAAGAGATGGCGCACAGATGCTGAATGTTTATGACATGGGAGGAAGAAAAATTAAGAGCGAAGAATTCAGTACTACAGCTAAACAGAATGAAATAATCCTCGATCTCTCTGCATATAGCAAAGGATTGTATATGATTTCTGTTCAATATTCAGATGGAAGCCATGAGATAAAACGGTTGATCGTTGAATAAATAATTTCTCTTTAACTAAAAAAGTAACCAGCTTTATAAATAGCTGGTTACTTTTTTTTGGATAAATCTCTTATGTATCGTTGATGAATTTATTGGATTATTCGCGCTCATGCAGGGACTTACCGATGGTTACGTTGTCATTTCGTATACAATTGGTGATTATCTTTCTGATGATATTCGCTCTCCTTCTGCATCGGACTTGCTCCTTCAAATAATCCACATAACATACCCAACACAGTGATTCACTGCTTAGTTGTTGAACCCAAAATCAAAAAATCTTCCTATCAACATGACCTATTATGTCAACAAATTTATCCCAAATCACTGTAAACCAACCCTACAGCAGTTTAAAATTTCGATTTGACCTGATTCAAACCGGCAGTTAGATGACCGGAATCATTTAAAATTTCACTTTGTTCTTTGCTCTCCCTGAAGTACTTTTGACGCGTAATTTCAAAGACTTATGATCAAAGCGTTAAGTGTGTTCTATACAACGGTGGGACGAAAATTAGTGATGGCGCTTACCGGACTTTTTCTTCTTCTCTTTTTATTTGAACATTTATACACAAACCTGCTCTTATATAAAATAGACGAAGGTCATTCTTACAATGATTTCGCGGAGTTCTTAGCAGGGAATATCATTATACGAACGATTGAATATGTGTTGTTCGCCAGTATCATTATTCATGTGATCGACGCGCTTTACCTTACCTATACAAACCGAAAGGCTCGCCCTATCGGTTATGCGGTAAGCCACCAGGCACAGAACAGCAGCTGGTTTTCTCGAAACATGGGACTCACGGGAGTGATCATCTTCATTTTCCTCGTCATTCACATGCGGACATTCTTCGTTCCTCACCGTTTCGGCGCTCCTGAAAATTCAATGGCTTATGATGTAGCCGCTGCATTCCAGTCGAATATTTATGCGGCATTCTATCTCATTGCAATGGTGATTCTCGGCGCTCACCTGAATCATGGAATTCAGTCCGCTCTCCAAACACTTGGAATCAGCAACAAAAAATATCGTAACGCAATTAAAGCGGCAGGCACCGTTGTATCTCTCATTTTCATGATCGGATTTGCCTCGTTTCCTGTCGTGTTTTACTTCGACTTATTCGGTATAGCCTCGAACATTTTAGGCCAGTAGTTTTTTAAGAAAAGCATTATGACAAAACTCAATTCAAGAATACCTGAGGGAGAACTTGAAAATATATGGAAGAAATATAAGTCAACAGTCAGACTCGTTAATCCGGCTAACAAAAGACGAATTGAAATTATAGTCATCGGCTCCGGACTTGCCGGTGGTGCCGCTGCAGCATCTCTCGCAGAACTTGGCTATACGGTAAAATGCTTCTGCTACCAGGACAGTCCGCGCCGCGCCCACAGCATAGCCGCACAAGGTGGTATCAATGCCGCAAAAAATTATTCGAACGACGGTGACAGCGTTTACCGCTTGTTTTACGATACAGTAAAGGGCGGCGACTACCGTGCGCGCGAAGCCAATGTTTACAGGCTTGCCGAAGTCAGCACTGCCATTATCGATCAATGTGTCGCACAGGGCGTTCCGTTCGCACGTGAGTACGGCGGTTTGTTAGACAACCGTTCATTCGGCGGTGTACAGGTATCTCGTACGTTTTATGCGCGCGGCCAGACGGGACAGCAGTTACTTCTTGGCGCATACAGCGCCATGGCTCGTCAGATCGCGAAAGGCAATCTGAAAATGTACAACCGTCATGAGATGGTTGAGCTTGTGAAGATCGACGGAAAAGCGCGTGGCATCATTGCCCGTGATCTTGTTACGGGCGAACTCGAGCGTCACTTCGGACATGCCGTTATACTTGCATCGGGCGGTTATGGTAACGTCTTTTATCTTTCAACCAATGCCATGGGTTGCAATACTACTGCAATCTGGAAAGCCTATAAGCATGGAGCGTTTTTCGGAAATCCCTGTTTTACTCAGATTCACCCGACATGCATTCCTGTTTCCGGCGATTATCAGTCGAAGCTTACGTTGATGAGCGAAAGCCTCCGTAACGACGGCCGTGTATGGGTTCCCATGGCTAAAGGTGACAAGAGAAAAGCGGAAGACATTCCGGAAAACGAAAGAGATTATTATTTAGAAAGAAGATATCCTGCATTCGGAAACCTTGTACCACGCGATGTTGCATCTCGCGCTGCTAAACAGGTTTGTGACGAAGGAAAAGGTGTTGGTCCGTCGGGACTCGCCGTTTACCTCGACTTCCGCGATGCGATCAAACGTCTCGGCGAACATGTTATTCGCGAACGCTATGGAAACCTGTTTGAGATGTATGAGAAAATCACCGGTGATAATCCGTACCAGACTCCCATGAGAATTTACCCTGCCGTGCATTATACGATGGGCGGACTTTGGGTCGATTATAACCTGATGACAACTGTTCAGGGCTTGTATGCTCTCGGCGAATGTAACTTCAGCGATCATGGAGCAAATCGCCTCGGCGCATCAGCACTCATGCAGGGACTGGCAGATGGTTACTTCGTTATACCATATACAATCGGCGATTATTTGGCTGATGATATCCGTACTCCTGCCATTCCGGTTTCGCATGAAGCTTTCGAAGCTGCTGAAAAAATTGTCAGAGAGCGTCAGGAGCGGTTGATGAACATAAAAGGTAAACAATCGGTCGAAGAGTTACATAAGAAACTCGGCAAGATCATGTGGGAATATTGCGGAATGGCGCGAAATGAAGCAGGTCTGACCAAGGCTCTTCAGATGATAAAAGATCTTAAAAAAGAGTTCTGGAGCGATGTCAGAATTCCGGGCGATATAAAAGAGTTTAACCCTGAACTTGACAAAGCCGGAAGAGTAGCCGACTTCATTGAGTTAGGCGAACTGATGGTTACCGATGCATTGATGCGCAGAGAATCTTGTGGCGGTCACTTCCGTGAAGAATCGCAAACCGAAGACGGTGAAGCGAAACGCGATGACGAGAATTTTTCATTCGTTGCAGCATGGGAATATACAGGCGAGGAAAGCGCTCCGGCATTGAATAAAGAACCATTAGAATTCAAAGTTGTGCATCCTTCACAACGATCCTATAAATAAGAACGGAGTCCGAAGTCCGGAGTCCGAAACCTGCAACCCATAACCAGCAACCGAATCCCATGTCTGAATCGATAAATCTAAAATTAAAAATCTGGCGTCAAAAGAATGGCAATACTGCCGGTCGTTTTGAAATCTATGATGTGCCGAATGTAAGTACTCATATGTCGTTCCTTGAAATGCTCGACGTATTGAACGAAAGACTTGTGAGAGAAGGGAAAGAGCCTGTTGCATTCGATCATGACTGCCGCGAAGGAATTTGCGGAACGTGCAGTATGTTCATCAATGGCCGCGCGCACGGACCGTTAAAAGGCACAACGACATGTCAGCTTCACATGCGTCATTTCAATAATAACGAGACGATAACGATTGAGCCCTGGAGAGCGGCTGCTTTCCCTGTGATAAAAGACCTGGTTGTTGATCGCAGCGGTTTCGAAAAAATAATGCAGGCGGGTGGATACATTTCCATAAATACAGGAAATGCCGTTGATGCGAATTCGATTCCGATCGCTAAAGTAAAAGCTGACGAAGCATTTGATGCCGCGGCTTGTATTGGCTGCGGAGCCTGCGTTGCATCCTGCAAGAATGCGTCTGCCATGTTATTTATGTCTGCGAAAGTTTCTCAACTCGCGCTTTTGCCTCAGGGAGATCCTGAACGCCGCGAACGTGTTATGAAAATGGTAGAGGCTCATGATGAAGCGGGTTTCGGCAGTTGCACGAATACTGGAGCATGCGAAGCCGAATGCCCGAAAGAAATTTCGCTGATTCATATTGCGCGGTTGAACCGGGAGTATGTCAGAGCGGCAATTACCGAATAAATTACACTGCCAGAAATTATATTTTTTTACACCTACTCTTACACTTTGACTTACACTAAACTATACACCTACTCTTAATCCGGTAATAGTTATGTAAGAGTAAGTTTAAGAGTAGGTTTAAGTGTGGCCTAACCCGAAACCCGAAACCCGAAACCCGAAACTCGAAACCCGAAACCCGAAACCCAAAACCCATCAACGGGATGCAGGTAACGTCGCCAATACGATATTAAACTCCCATTCGTTTAGTCGACCGATAAATATTTTTATACTTATTAATTCGCCAACAATTTCATCTTTTTAGTTTTGGCGAAATGCTATTATTGATAGGCAGGAATTTCATTTTAAACTCTCTTGTATCATTTGAGAAACTATCTTTGAAGAATAAACCTTCTAAATAAAATACCATGAAAAAACTATTACTATCAATCTTACTTTTTGCACTTGGAAGCAATGCATCATTTGCTCAGTGTGTAGCAATGTTTAATTATTTTATGTCTTCGCCCGCCGCTTCGGTGGTTCAGTTTACAGACAGTTCGATAACCGACTCATTGGGAGGATCATTATCTTATCAATGGGATTTTGGAGATGGAAGTCCTACCGATACCGGATGGAATCCTATACATCAATATCCGTCTTACGGAACATATAACGTTTGCCTTATTATCGTGACCGGCGCGACAAGCTGTACTGATACATTCTGTCTGGCTGTCAACGTGCAGCAACCGCCACCGATAATTAATACCTGGCTCTACACCGATTCAATGACAATGTATGCGTGTACAGCTCCTGATACTGTTGGTTATTACTATGGTTTCAGCACACAGGGTTTTGCTCCGCCCGATACTATCTTTACCGTTAACATGGTTTGGGGAGATGGCAGTGATTCTACGTGGACATTCATCGGTCCTAATGCGGGAACACAAGGTGTTTTGTTTCATCCATATTTAAATGCAGGAACTTATACTGCTCAGCTAACTGTTACCAGCAACATCGGTCAAGTAACTTCATCCGCTGTCGGACAAACTGTTACTGTTTCATCAACATGTGGTCCTGTATCGGGAAGTGTTTACAACGACCTCAACAACAATTGCATTTTTGATACGGGCGAAGAATTGCAAAATGTTATCGTTACGATTTATAACGGCACTACCATGATGGGATGGACACAGTCAGATGCAAATGGAGAATATTCATTTAATGTGCCGACAGGAAGCACATATGAAATCATGATTCAGCCAAACAATGGCTGGTATGGTATTCATACACCTTCATGCCCTTC
>CAZAON010000186.1:0-16311 GCA_964486655.1 uncultured Flavobacteriales bacterium | reverse complement strand
GTGAGTTTAATCGTATCCGCATTGTTTATCGCAATGATCTTTTCGTTTAATAATCGGTCATTCGGACAGATTGTTAGCGAGAAGCCCGTTTATGTGCAGGATTATGATCCGATCTCCGCAACGTTAGACAGTCTCGTTAATCTGGCTTATGTTCAACGCATACAGTCGTCGAATACTACTCCTTCCAGTACTTTTAAACCATACGAGGTGCCAACTTATTCGGCGGAGGTTTACAAGCGCAGAATGGAGAAAATTCAAACTCCGATTCCTCTCGCTTATAACAGCCAGGTTCAGGAGTACATCAACCTGTATGGATTTAAGAAAAGGCAGCTGACTGAAAGAGTAATGGGTTTGGCCGGATTATATTTTCCGATGTATGAGCAAATTCTGGATCAGCAGGGATTACCAATCGAGTTCAAATATTTATCAATAGTAGAAAGTGCACTTAATCCGATGGCAGTTTCCCGTTGTGGTGCAACCGGCTTGTGGCAGTTTATGCTTGCAACCGGTAAGCTTTACGACCTGAAAGTAAATTCATACATAGACGAAAGAAGAGATCCTGAAAAATCTACACTTGCGGCTTGTCAGTATTTTAAAGACATGTATGCTATTTACAACGACTGGTTACTTGTTATTGCAGCCTATAATTGTGGTGCAGGAAATGTAAACAGAGCCATAGCAAGAAGCGGTGGTAAAACTGATTTCTGGGAAATATCTAAATACCTCCCGAGAGAAACACGTGGTTATGTTCCTGCTTTCATCGCAGTAACTTACCTGATGAATTATTCATCCGAACATAATCTGATTCCGGTCGCTCCCTTGATGACATACTTCGACTCGGATACGGTAATGACAACGCAGAAAGTTTCATTGAAGACTATTGCCGATGTTACAAATACTCCTGTTGAAGTTCTTTCTTATCTGAATCCAATGTATAAGAAGGGTGTAATTCCGCAATCGGATCAGCCATTACCGTTACGTTTGCCAACAAAGAAGATCAATGTGTATCTCGCAAACGTCTCAAATATTTACAAACCTGAGGAAATAACTCCATTGCTCGCTAGTGATAATTTACAACTGGAAAATGAATCTTCGGCTTTAGTAAAGAAAATTCATAAGGTAAAGCGTGGTGATAATATGCAGTCAATCGCAAATAAGTATAACTGTACTGTTAGTGATATCAAGAGCTGGAATAAAATGAAAAGCACAAAACTTAAGCAAGGTCAAAACCTGACTGTTTATGTTTTATCGCGTTCAAAAGGAGATAAAGTAGCAGAAGCTACAACGCCGGCGGCTAAGAAATCTGCTTCTGCTTCATCATCAAAAACGACTTCTAAAAAAGACGTATCTAATACCGTTTGGCATACAGTTCAGTCAGGCGATACACTTTGGAAAATTGCACAGCGTTATGAAGGCGCCAGCGTTGAACAAATCCGCGAGCTCAACAACCTTCAGTCAGATCGGCTTAAAGTCGGTACAAGGCTGAAAGTAGCTGTAAATGGCTAAGAACAGCAATAATTTACGTTGGCTGTTATTTCAGGCAACTAAATCCATTTTTTTCGTATTCAATATGTATTGATATTCTGTTATTAATAATGGATTTAATATATTTGATTCGATTAAAAACCCCTAATTATGAAATACCTGATAGCATTATTTTTCCCGATAGTTGTAGCAACCGGCTTGAAAGCCCAGATACCAAACGCCAGTTTTGAAAGCTGGTATACTTATGCTTTAGGAGAGTATCCTACCGGATGGACTACCAGCGACAGCGTAGCAGCTGCATTAGGTGGTGGCAACAATGTATTTAAAGGCAACGACCCGTCTGACGGTAATCTATCAATGCATTTGAAAAGTGTAAATACCACTTTCGGAATTAAAGGTCCGGGAATGGCAACAAACGGATTAGTTGAGTTTTCAGGTGGCGCATTTGTATTCAGCGGAGGCTCACCCGATACCGTACGATCAAGATTTTTGAACGGAGTATTTAAATACAATCCAACAAATCCGAATGATGAAGGACAAATTTCTGTTACTCTATTAAGAGACTCTGCCGGAGTTAAAGACACCATTGCTTATGGTGTAACGACTTTTAATGGTGCGTTTACTACATATACTCCTTTTACTACGACACTTAATTATTATGACTGGACTCACAATCCCGATACATGTTTAATTATTATCCAGTCATCAAGAGGTATCAATGACGTAAACTTAGGAGTGGGTACTGAACTTGTTATTGACACTTTGAATTTCACCGGAACTGTCGGAATAGAAGAAGCCAATGATGTAATTAATTTGGTAAATATTTTCCCAACACCGGCACACAACCAACTCACAATCGCAGTTGATTTAAAGAGAAAGACAGATCTGAATTGTACTATTTATGATCTTACAGGCAGACAGGTAATCAATATGCCGTTCAATTCAAATAAAGAAACGATAGATATCAGCTCACTTGCAAAAGGTAATTACATTCTGAAATTAAGTGACGAGAATAATAAAGGACTGTATTCGAAGAATTTCATTAAAGATTAATTAGTATATAAAATAAAATACTCGAATTGGCGATGGAGAAATCTCTCGCCAATTTTTTTTATATTTCATTTGTCAAATCGATCTTATTATGAAAACAATTCACTTTATAATTTATTTTAATTTATTGGCTTTGGGTTCTGTAGCACAGATTTCGAATGGAAGCTTTGAGAATTGGCACATCTATTCCTTGGGTGAACAACCGGATAACTGGTCAACCAGCGATAGCATAGCAGCTGCATTAGGAGGGGGGAATAATGTTTTCAAAGGAACTGATTCGTATGATGGTCTCTACTCAATGCATTTGTTGACTGTATTAACTCAGATCGGGGTTAAAGTGCCCGGAATTGCAACCAATGGTCTAATCGGTTATGTCGGAAGTTCAGCTGTATTCAGTGGAGGAATGCCATATACAAACCGTCCGGCAATTCTATCTGGATTTTATAAATATTCTCCTGCTTATATGCCTTTTACAACTTCTCTGATTTATACAGGTAATCCCGATAATCCTGATACATGTTTGATTAGTATTCAGTCTTCACGCGGTATCGATGACCCTGATGCAGGAATCGGAACAGAATTAATTATTGATTCTTTATTTTTTTCAGGAACTGTTGGTATAGAAGAGAAAAATGAGAAATTTAATTCAGTAAATGTCTTCCCTTCTCCGGCATACAATCATATCACAATTCAATTCACAAACTGAAACTTTAAATATAAGTCTGCTGGCTACAGGAAGTTATTTTTTGAAACTGTATGATGAAAATAATATGGCTGTTTATACAAAAGAGTTTCTAAAGAAGTAATTGAAAATCCAATATTAATATAGATATCTCCCTGTGTTTCTTTGTGACACAGTGCCTTATTAGCAATAAAAATCAGTAACGAATATTTTCCGCAACTTTCTTTACAGATTCCAGAATTGTATTTCTGAGCTCTTCAATATTTGTACGATTCGTCGCGGAGATAAAAACACATTTACCGTTTATTCGTGCAAGCCACGTTCTTTTTAGTTCTTCCAGTGTGATATTTTCTTTTGTAACCGGAGTCAGATCATCATCTTCTTTCGGTGTGAACCGGTAGGCGTCAATTTTATTAAATACAAGTATAATTGGTTTTTCACCGGCACCTAATTCTCTGAGTGTTTCATTCACTACGTTAATATGATCTTCAAATTGGGGATGTGAAATGTCAACCACATGAACAAGAATATCGGCTTCACGAACTTCATCGAGTGTAGACTTAAAGGATTCAATTAAATCATGCGGAAGTTTTCGGATGAATCCAACCGTATCGGATAAAAGAAAGGGAATATTTTCATAAACAACTTTCCGTACAGTTGTATCTAGCGTTGCAAAAAGCTTATTCTCGGCGAAAACGGTACTCTTGCTCAGCATATTCATAATTGTAGACTTACCCACATTCGTATAGCCAACTAAAGCCACACGGGGTAATTGTCCTCTCAATTTACGTTGCGTTAAACTTTGTTTTTCAAACTCTTTTAATTTGAGTTTAAGCTTGGAAAGTTTTTCACGAATCACACGACGGTCGGTCTCGATTTCACTTTCACCCGGACCGCGCATTCCGATTCCTCCTCTTTGTTTCTCCAGGTGAGTCCACATTCGTGTTAGTCGGGGAAGGAGGTACTGGTATTGTGCAAGTTCAACCTGTGCCCGGGCCTGAGCAGTACGGGCACGGTTTGCAAAAATATCCAGAATCAGATTATTCCTGTCGAGTACCCTGCATGCGACAACTTTTTCGATATTTCTTATTTGTGAACCGGATAGTTCATCATCAAAAATAATGAGATCAATTTTATTCTCTTTTATATAGTCTGCGATTTGCGCAAGCTTTCCGCTTCCTATAAATGTCGCGACATCCGGACGATCTAATCTCTGAGTAAATCTTTTTAATGTTTGTGCTCCGGCAGTCTCCGCAAGAAAAGCAAGTTCGTCAAGATATTCAGTCAGCTGGTCTTCTCCCTGCTCCTTCGTAATCAGTCCGACAAGTACTGCCTTCTCTGCGAATTTGTTATTAGTTTTTACTTCCACTTATTTTATCAAACGATTATTAAATATTATTTCCTGATATCTTATTCTGTGACAACCGTATCAGGAACATCTACTGGTGGACGAATGCCGGTAACGAATCTTGCGACCGCTGCGATTTGCTGATCACTTAAAACAAGTTTGTAAGCAGGCATTTTTCCCCTGCTGCCTTCGAGAACCATTTGTTTTATTCCATCTTCCGACGCGACAGATTTTGAAAGATCGCTTGCATTACGATACATTTTTTTACCGTCATCACCATGGCAGAATGCACAGTTTGCATGATAGACTGCAGCGCCTTCTGCAAATACAGGATCGGTGTTACTTAAACTTACTGTTGCATTAGACGGAATAAATGGTTTGTTTTTGCTCATCTCGGCAAGTCCGTATGCTCCAATAATTAACAGAAGAGAAAGCAAGGCAAGACCTTTTTTATGTTTTTTGAATCCAATAACTGCCAGCGGTATTGAAACAAATACACATGCAAGTTTTATTATTCCAAAAGTCTTTATTCCCCCGATAATCACATACAGCCAGATTCCCGTTGCAAGAAATGCGAAACTGATAATCATCTCCGGAACTTTTGTTTTTGCCGCATATTTATCCAGCATCTGTTTGCTCGAAAAAAGCAGAATTGTTTTTATAAGATATGTGACAAGAAATAGCATCACTGATATCTTGTGAATGTTGATGATTAATGCTGAGTCCATGCGGGTTGTGGGTTTCGGGTTATGGGTTTCGGGTTGACAAGCCCTGAACTGAATGGAAGGGCAGGATGTGGGATTTGTTTTATCGGTTTTTGATTTCTTGTCCTAAATGAATTTAAAGGATTTTTGTACGAATGTTTGTATGCAGATTAATGTTATTTATACTGCGGGAGTAAATGTACAAATTGTGGTGAATGTATCACTCAGTTGAAGAATGATATCTCATGAGCTTTACCGTTACAGCGTTCATATTAGGAGGTAAGGCGATATAAAATTGGTAAAGTTTTAGAACCAGGCCGGATAAAACAAGAACTGTTTAAATTTTGAAATCTTGAAAACCCGTAACCCGAAACCCATAACCCGAAACCCATAACCCGAAACCCGCAACGCAACCCGAAACCCACTTCACCTCTTGTAAACCGGCACCGTACTGCAAGGCTCTCCGTACATTATGCTTTTAACTACGGGACGGAGCATATCGGTAAGTCGGACATATGCTGAGACCGGAACGGCAATTTTCGAGCAGCCTTTAATTACTATACGCTGGTCTTTAAATTGTTCAATATCCAGTTTTGAAATGGCTTCTGAATAAAGTTCTTCTTCAAGTTTTTCTAAATCCCCAAACAGAATTTTTTTTGCAAAAGGTTTTAAATGAGTTACAATCAGCATGTATGCCCAGGTCGGAACTATTGCATCTGCCGTACATGTAAGCGCGACGAATTTATCTTTGTAATCTTCCCAATTATGGGTTTTTAATTTCTCGCGAAAATCTTTTTCTTTTAAAATCAATTCTTCGAATAACCATCCTTTGATGTCAAACAAAACACGGTCGCCGGGGATGTATAAATCCTCGAGATCGATGGTGATTAAACCACTTTGTGCGACTTTGTTTATTATTTCCATTTATATGAAATTACACATTTCGTCCCTACGGGACGGGGGGTGGGGGACATTTATTTTGTCTACCGATATTTCGCCCCTAACGGGGCTGGGGTGAATTGCAATTTTTTGTATTACTGATTTGAGGGTTATAAAATCAGATGACCGTTATTCCTATTATCAGTTTACAGAAAGTTTAACAGCCGTGATTCGTAATTCGTAATTCGTAATTTGTAATTGAACTACCACATTCCGAGTTCCAGTTTCGCTTCTTCGCTCATCATTTCTTTTTCCCAGGGCGGATCGAATGTAATTTCCACTACGGCACTGTTGACATCAGGAATTGCTTTTATTTTTAATTCAACATCGACCGGTAGAGTTTCCGCTACGGGACAGGCAGGGGAGGTGAGTGTCATTTTAATATGAACGTCATTGCCTTCATTGATCTGTATCTCATAAATCAATCCTAATTCGTAAATGTCAACGGGTATTTCCGGATCATAACATGTTTTTAATACGTCAATGATCCTTTCACGCAATGGTTTTACGTAATCGGGCGGAACTATAATATTTTTTTCCTCTGTCATTCCTGATGTTGGGATTGTACTCCTAATGCGTATAATTTCATTTGTTTGATCATTGATGCCAGTCCGTTAGCGCGTGTTACCGCAATATGCTGACGTAATCCGATTTCATCAATGAACTTCAAATCTGTCTTTACTATGTCTTCCGGCTTTTGTCCCGAAAGCACTCTGATAAGTAATGCGATTTCACCCTTGACAAATAATGAATCGCTGTCTGCTTCAAATATTATTCTTCCATTGTCGGAGTATGCATTTAACCAAACACTGCTCTGACAACCTTTTATTTTATTTTCTTCTATTTTATATTTATCGTCAAGCGATTTTAATTTCTGTCCGAGTTCGATGATGTACTGATATTTATCCGACCATTCATCGAACAATTCAAACTCTTCGACTATTTCTCTTTCGATTTCCGGGATTGTGCTCATCGCTTTAGAAAACTAACTGCTTTTTTTACTCCTTCCAGAAATACTTCAACTTCTTCGATGGTATTGTAGAATAAGAATGATGCTCGTATTGTTCCCGGTATACCGAAGCGCTTCATAACGGGTTCTGTACAGTGATGTCCGGTCCTGACCGCTATACCAAGAGTGTCAAGATACATTCCGGCATCAAGTGCATTTACACCCTCTATAATAAATGAAACAACCGATGCTTTGTTATTGGCAGTACCAATCAAGCGTACTCCGGGAATTTCTTTTAATCCTTCAGAGGCGAATTGCATCAGCTGCTGTTCATGAGCGACAGCTTTCTTCCGGTCAAGCGCATTCAGATAATCAATGGCTGAACCCATTCCGATAACGCCCGCTATGTCGGGTGTTCCTGCTTCAAACTTAAAAGGTATTTCATTCCAGGTCGACTTTTCGAAAGAAACGGAACTGATCATTTCTCCGCCACCCTGATACGGAGGCATGTTCTCAAGCAACTCCACTTTACCGTATAAAACTCCGATACCGGTTGGTCCCAGCATCTTATGTCCCGAGAAGGCGAGGAAATCACAATCCATATCCTGAACGTCAAGAACAGAATGTATGGCTGATTGAGCCGCATCAACCATTACCGGTATTTTATGTTTATGGGCCTGCTTAATTATATCTTTAACAGGGTTAATGGTTCCCAGTGAATTTGATGTATGCGAAATGCTGATGAACTTAACTTTGTCATTCAGCATGCTTTCAAATTTTTCCAAAAGCAATTCACCTTCGTCGTTCATCGGAATAACACGGAGTGTTGCTCCCTTTTCTTCGCATAACAATTGCCATGGAACGATGTTACTATGATGTTCAAATGCGGAAACGATAATTTCGTCACCCTTGCTGATATTTTTTCTGCCGTAAGTGGCTGCAACAACGTTTATTCCTTCTGTGGTACCTCGTACGAAAATTATTTCCCGTTCCGATTTTGCATTTATGAAATGCTGAACCTTTACACGGGTGTTATCATATTGCTGCGATGCTTCCTGGCTGAGAAAATGGACTCCGCGGTGAATATTCGCGTTAATCGTTTTATAATAATCGGAAATAGAATTAATAACAGACAGAGGTTTCTGCGAAGTTGCGGCATTGTCAAAATAAACAAGCGGTTTTCCGTATGCCTTTTGGGAAAGGATTGGAAAATCGCCGCGGATTTTTGAGATTTCCGCAGTTGAATAAACAGGCTGTTGAAGCACTTTTTGCATCACATTCCTTTCAATCTGTCAATGATTAATTCTTCAAGTTTCTCACGAACAGATGTAATCGTTATCCGTTCTAAAATTTCTTCGGCAAAAGCAATCGTAAGCAAAGTGCGGGCCTTTTCAATTCCGATTCCGCGTGAACGCAGATAAAACAAAGCCTCTTCGTCTAATTGTCCGGTTGTGGCACCGTGACTGCATTTTACATCGTCGGCATAAATTTCAAGCTGAGGTTTAGTGTAAACCGTCGCATCGTTTGTAAGAAGAATATTTTTATTCGACTGATATGCATTTGTTTTCTGTGCGTCACGGCGTACGAAAATTTTTCCGTTAAACACTCCCGTAGACTTCTCACCTAAAACCCCTTTGTAAAGTTCATTGCTGTAACAATCGGGGCTCTTATGATCAACAAATGAATGATTGTCGATATGAGATTCGCTTTTTGTAATATACAATCCGTTCAAATGTACGGATGCATTACGATCATCCAGCAGAATGTTCAGGTTGTTGCGAACTATTTTTCCTCCGGTTGTAATCGTATGAATGTTGAGGTTTGAATCTTTATGAAGAATCGCGCTTGTGTAATCAATCCGAAAATCATTATTGCTTTCGGATTGGTTCTTGCAATATTCCACATTGGCATTTTGTTCAACACAAATTTCCGTAACGGCATTCGTAAACGATGCATTCGGAGTATTTAAGCTGTAATTGCTTTCTGAAATTTTTACTGATGACCCCGAAGCTGCGATAACCAGATTTCTCGGATAGCTAACTATAGGATTTGCTCCCGCGTCATTGATAAATACCAAATGAACAGGAATTTCCGAATTTACATTCGAAGGAACATAAACGAATGCTCCCTGTAAAAACATTGCTGTATTTAACGCTACAAAACTTTCTTTGACCGTTTGAGCAACATTTCCCAGATATTTTTGTACGGCAGGATGTGAAATATGATCCGCGATGTTTCCTGCAATTACTCCTTTAGGAAGAAAATCAGTTTTTGAAAAAGCGGAATTATATTTTCCATTTATAAATACCAATACGTTTAATTCAGTATCGGTCGGAATAAACGGGGTAATATCATTTTCGGAAATAATCTCTTTGCTTTCGGTGAAAAATTTATTGGTAAATAAATTTGCCAGGTTAGTATATTTCCACTCTTCATGTTTTATCGTCGGGAATCCGAGCGACTCAAAACTGCTGATCGCATTTTTTTTGATGGCGGAAGTTCCGGCAGGAAAAGATTTTTCAGCGGCATGAAATTGTGCCACTAAATCGGGTACTGTTATGTTAGAAATAGTACTCATCATGCTCAGATTTTAGCCGCAACAGCCGATTCTTCTTTTATCCAGTCGTAACCTTTTTCCTCTAATTGAAGAGCAAGTTCTTTTGTTCCGGACTTTACAATTTTTCCTTTATAGAGAACATGTACGAAATCAGGTACTATATAATCGAGCAAGCGCTGATAATGTGTGATGACGATGAAAGATCTTTTGTTGTCACGCAATGCATTTACCCCATTCGCAACAATTCGCAGAGCATCGATATCGAGTCCGGAATCAGTTTCATCCATTACGGAGAGTGCCGGTTCCAGCATAGCCATTTGAAACACTTCGTTACGTTTTTTTTCTCCGCCGCTGAATCCTTCGTTAACCGAACGCTGAGTCATGGTCTTTTCAATTTCGACAAGCTTCATTTTTTCTCTCATGAGAATTAAAAAATCTTTCGAATCCAATGGCTCCAGTCCTTTTGACTTTCGTATTTCGTTTAAAGCTGTTTTTAGAAAATTCGCATTTGTCACACCCGGAATTTCAACCGGATATTGAAAGGCGAGAAACAATCCGGCACGAGCACGATCTTCAGCAGATAATTCGAGAAGGTTTTCTCCCCGGAATAATACTTCGCCACCTGTAACTTCATATTCCTGACGACCCGCTAATACAGAGGCTAAAGTACTTTTACCGGAACCATTCGGTCCCATGATAGCATGCACTTCACCGGGCTTAACAGTCAGGTTGATTCCGTTAAGAATATCCTTCCCTTCAACACGGGCTTTTAAATTTTTAATTTCGATTAAATTCATTTTTAATTCTTCAATATTCATTCTTCAATATTCATTTTTAATCACCCCACAGATCCTTCGAGCGACACGGCTAACAATTTCTGCGCTTCAACGGCAAATTCCATCGGCAACTGATTGAATACTTCTTTGCAATAGCCATTTACGATTAGTCCAACGGCATCTTCGGTTGAAATCCCACGCTGATTGCAATAAAATATCTGATCTTCTCCGACTTTCGAAGTTGTCGCTTCATGTTCTATTGTTGCACTGCTGTTATTTATTTCGAGATAAGGAAAAGTATGGGCACCGCATTTATCACCTAAAAGCAGTGAATCGCACTGAGAGTGATTTCGTGCATTATCGGCTTTCTTCGATATTCGTACAAGACCTCTGTAGCTGTTATTGCTGAAACCACCCGAAATACCTTTTGACACAATCGTGCTCCTGGTATTTTTTCCGAGATGTATCATTTTCGTACCTGTATCGGCTTGCTGATAGTTATTGGTAACGGCGACACTGTAAAACTCACCGATTGAATTATCTCCTTTCAGAATTACACTCGGGTATTTCCAAGTAATCGCTGATCCGGTCTCGACCTGAGTCCAGGAAATTTTTGAATTCGTTCCGGCACAGATTCCACGTTTGGTAACGAAGTTGTAAATACCTCCGACACCTTCTTTATTTCCGGGATACCAGTTCTGTACGGTGGAGTATTTTACCTGCGCATTCTTGTGTGAATAAATTTCAACAACTGCCGCATGCAACTGATGTTCGTCGCGCATAGGTGCTGTGCATCCTTCCAGGTAACTAACATAGGAATCTTCGTCGGCAATAATTAATGTTCTTTCGAATTGTCCGGTTCCGGCAGAGTTGATTCGGAAGTATGTCGATAATTCCATCGGGCAGCGAACACCTTTCGGTATGTAGCAGAATGAACCGTCGCTGAAAACCGCGCTGTTCAATGCTGCATAAAAATTATCGGTTGGAGGAACAACAGATCCAAGATATTCTTTCACTAATTCAGGATGTTCCTGCACGGCTTCGCTGAAAGAACAGAAAATAATTCCGAGTTCGCTCAATGCTTCACGAAAAGTGGTCTTTACCGAAACACTGTCTATTACTGCATCAACAGCAACATTTGCCAAACGCTTTTGTTCTTCGAGAGAAATTCCGAGTTTATCGAATGTCTTTTTAATTTCAGGATCGAGTTCATCGAGACTGTTTAAAGTGACTCGTTGTTTCGGTGCCGAATAATAAATGATGTTGTTGAAATCGATAATCGGATACTTCACGTTTGCCCATGTTGGCTCAACCATCGTCAGCCAGTGACGATAAGCTTTGAGTCTCCATTCGAGCAACCATTCGGGCTCATTCTTTTTTGCAGAAATGAAACGAACGATTCCTTCGTTAAGCCCAACCGGCGCATTATCGGATTCGATGTCACTGACAAAGCCATATTTATATTCGCTTTGAGTGACGTTATCGATTATTTTTAAGTCCTCTGACATTTTTTCTACAGGTACAATTGTGTTTTTAACTAAAATTCGCCCTTATTTATATCTATTCTAAACAGAAATTGCGGGCAAAAAAATTTTCAGACAGAAAAGCTTTCGCCACAACCACATGTACGACTTGCATTCGGGTTATTGAAAAGGAAACCCTTTCCATTGAGTCCGTCGGTAAAATCGAGTTCAGTACCAACTAAATACAGGAAACTCTTTTTATCGCAAACAATCTTTACACCCTTGTCTTCGAATATCTTATCATCGGGGCGTTGAGTACTGTCAAATTCCAGTTTATAAGTGAGTCCCGAACAACCACCCCCTTCAACGCCTACGCGAATGAAAGAATCGGTTGTTTTACTCTCTTTTTGCATCAATTCCAGCGCTTTTTCTTTAGCGCGTTCAGTGACCTTAATCATTTTAGCTTTCTCCTTTAAAATCAGGCACAAAGATAGGGGTTGTGGGGGGGCTTTGCAAGGGAATTAGTACAAAGTAAAAAGTACCAAGTATCTGAAATCGCGCAGTTTCTTTGTACTTGGTACTTTGTACACAAAACTCAGCACTAAAGACTACTTTCGCCACATGTTTGAAAACAAATCTGGCCGCACAGAACTCTCTTCTATCGGCGAATTCGCACTTATTGATCAGATTTCCAGCTCAATAGAGATTAAAAACCCGGAATCGGTTCTTGGAATCGGGGATGATGGGGCAGTTATTGAGAATGGTGCCCTTGCCACAATAGTAACGACAGATATGCTATTGGAGGGGGTCCATTTCGACCTTACATTCCACCCACTTAAACATCTGGGTTACAAGGCAGTAACTGTTAACCTCAGTGATATTTGCGCCATGAATGGCTCTCCAAAACAGATACTTACCTCGATAGCGATTTCGAACCGGTTTTCGCTGGAGGCTGTTGAAGAGTTATATGCGGGAATGCGAATGGCCTGTGAGCGATATAAGGTTGATCTGATCGGTGGCGATACTACATCATCGGTATCGGGATTGGTAATTTCAATTACAGCAATCGGAAACGCGAAAAAGGAAAAAATCGTTTACCGTTCGGGAGCAAAGGAAAATGATCTGCTTTGTGTAACGGGCGATTTGGGTGGAGCTTATGTCGGATTGCAATTGCTGGAGAGAGAGAAGAAAATATTTTTAGAGAATCCGAATATTCAACCTGATCTGGGTGGCAGTGATTACATTCTCGAGCGACAGTTAAAACCGGAAGCAAGAAAGGATGTAATTGAAAAGCTTGCAGAACTGGGGGTGAAACCGACGTCGATGATTGATATTTCGGACGGACTGTCATCAGAGATTCTTCATATCTGCAAACAATCACAGGTGGGTTGTACGATTTACGAAGATAAAATTCCGATCGATCCTCAAACATATGAACGCGCACGCGAGTTTCATCTCGATCCGACAGTTTGTGCGTTGAATGGAGGAGAAGACTATGAATTACTTTTTACTATTAATCAGTCAGACTACGAAAAGTTGAGAATGGATCTTGATATTACCATCATCGGTCATATGACAGATGCGGCAGCCGGTGCGAATTTGATTGACAAGTCGGAGAATGTAGTGAAGTTGAAAGCGCAGGGCTGGGATTCGTTTGCGAAATAATTTTGATGGTTTCTTATTTAACTTTTATATACTATTATTACAAACTGATTATTAATTCTTGCAGAATCCGAAATATTATATACAACTTGATGGACTGAGAGCATTTGCCGTGCTTTCGGTAATGATTGGACATTGGATGTCATGGGATACGGAAAACAGATTTTTAAAATTCACACCGTGGAACCATGGAGTTATTTTATTTTTTGTATTGAGCGGTTATTTAATCACTCAAATACTTTTATTTCAGAAAGAAAAAATTGAAACAGGAAAAGTAACAAAATCAGCTTCACTCAAAACATTTTATATTCGAAGATTTCTCCGGATTTTTCCAATTTATTATTTGCTGATATTTTACTTGTTCTATATTAACTTTGATAAAACAAGAGAGTACTTTCCATGGCTTGTAAGTTATACTTCAAATATACTATTAGCCGTAAGAGGTGACTTTATTGGAGATTTCAATCACCTTTGGTCACTTGCCATTGAGGAACAGTTTTATCTTATTTGGCCATTTCTTATTTTTTTTACGCCGCGAAATAAAATTTTGAATGTGATTTTTATATCTATTCTGATTTCTTTTATTTCAAGAGCTATCTGCGTTTACTTGTCAAATACAAGGGGCCTTACCTGGATGTGGGGATCTTATTTTACACTCAATCTTGTTTTGCCTCTTGCATTGGGTGCGTTCCTGGCTTATTTGAAATCAGAAAACCGATTCAGTCAATTATATACAAAATTAAAAAATCCATTATGGCTTTATCTTTCTATAATTGGTTATATAGTATTTTATTTATTATTGAAAATAAAATATGATGTCGCAATTTATTGGGAATTATTCGATGAATACCTTTTCTCAGTTATGTGCTTTTTTATAATTCTAAGAGCAAGTGAAAACGGCTTTAAGTTTATTGGTAAATATTTACTGGAGCACGACGTCGTGGTTTTTACCGGTAAAATTTCATATGGAATTTACCTCTATCATGTTTTCATTATTGGTTGCTTTTGGACGTATGTGAGTCCGAAGTGGGGATTGCATGTCGAAAACAAACACATGGCGTGGTTTCTGTATTTTTTGATGGCTTATGTTCTTGCCATCCCTTCTTATTATTTAATTGAAACGCCACTCAATAATCTCAAAAGGTATTTCAAATATTAACTATCGAATTACAATAAATTTTTTGAAAATTTGAGAATTGAACTGCAAATAGTAAATCCCTTCAGACAAATTACGAATATCAATTCTCAGATCATTACCCGAAACATTTTCTATCTTCTGTATAATTTTACTTCGAACGTCAAAAATTGTGATAGTTGTATTTGTAAAGTTTCCATTCACAATAATTTCGTTTGATGCGGGAACCGGATAAACTGACACATCAGAAATATTTTCTTCGGTAATTCCGGCCCACGAATAATAGAACAAAGGAGAAATTCGTATGCAGCCTACAGAATCGGTTACAACGACATTAAAATTGCCGGTTAATGTTGTTTGCAATGTATCGTGAGTCGCACCCGGTATCGCGACACCATTTCTATACCATTGGTAATTACCCACGCTTGATACTTCGAGATAATCAATATGATTTGTAATCTGTGGAGTGCCGGGATTAGATACAAATACGTTTACGGGATTAAGGGTGGCTGAATTTCCGGTGCCGCCGGTAATCGTTAAATAATAGGCTCCCGTGTTATAAACGGTAATGTTTTGAGTAGTATTGCCATTGGACCATTCATAGGTATAACTGCCAACAGGTCCATAAAGAATCAGACTGTCACCAAAACAAAATTCTGTCGGACCACTGGCAGTAATATGTCCCTGCGGAGTAAAGCGACAAAGGCTGTCAAGTTTAATTATGAAACCGTGAGGAGTATTGTCGTATTCGTAAGTTGTTCCTGCAATGATATATCCGCCATCGGGACAGTATTCCATTTTACTTCCGGTTGTTGTTATCATCGGACTAAACATAAACAAAGCGATAGAGTCGCCGTTACTGTCAAAGTGATACATGCATGCTTTTCCCAAATAGTTAACTAATAAAAAACCTCCGTCGCCTCTGTCATGAGCAAGCGAAACAGGAGTATTATTTCCCCATGACAAGTGCTTTGTCCAGATGGTATCAAAATTATCATCAACTTTAATTAGTAATGTACTTTGCTGAAACTCTGTACCGATAATGTACCCGCTTCCTTTTGTATCTATTATACAATGACTCGAAAAACAATTACATGCGGAAGTTTCGTTGAAATTTTTATTAAGTATAGAAATACCCTGATTGTTATGTTTAAGCATATTGATACTGCTCAACAATGTTGGATCGTAATTTGTAAATGTGTAATTGGAGTCTTTGTCCTGTAGAATACTTGACGGGCCAAGACCTGACGGACCGCTGTTAACAGACCAAAGTGTATTATAGCCGATATCTAATTTATAAAGGGTGGAAGAACTTGCAAGCAATGGCCCGTCTTCATATACGTCGAAAATATAGTTACTATCTAAAGTGGGTAATGCAATCATACCATAATTACCATCATTTACGGGAGGATATGTTCGGTAACTGATAGTATCTCCATTCGCGTCAAGTCGAACAATAAGTCCGTTTGAAATATGTGAAGTAGTTGTATCCTGCCATGTTCCGCTAAATACATAGCCGCCATATAAATCTTCTGTTATGCTGGCAGGGATTACATTTCCG
>CAZAON010000185.1:0-9345 GCA_964486655.1 uncultured Flavobacteriales bacterium | reverse complement strand
AATGGCTGCAGCTTCGGCATGTGAAATGCTTTCGGGCTTTTTCGCTATTGTTCCGTTTTCAGATAAACTAATATACTCTGCATAAGCGCCAAAACGCATATCGGTATGTCCAAAGACGCGGTCACCAACTTTGAAATGTTTAACTGCTGCACCTATACCTTCAATTTCACCTGAGAAAACGCTGCCGAGTACATTTATTTTGGGTTTCATCAGGCCAAAAATCAGCCTTACAGCAAATGGATCGGCCTTCCTTAGCCGTATGTCACCTGAATTTACTGCAGTAGCAATTACTCTTACCAGAATTTCATTGTCTTTAGGTATTGGTTTTTCAAGCTCGTTGAGATGAAGAACATCTGGTGGACCATATTTGGTGTATACTATTGCTTTCATTTTATTTAATTTTTTTATGGGTACATGTTCGAATTAAAGCCGCCCCCGAAAGAGCGGCTTTTTATTATCAGCAGTTGCAAGAACCACAGTTGCACGAATTACCGCAAGTACAAACGGATTTTGATGTGCCACATGTACAGATTTCACAAGTGCAAATTTCACAGGTGCAATTTGGGTTACCGCTGGCTGACTTTTTGTTTTTTAAAGTGTTTTCACTCATTGCTTTTGACTTTTTCATTTTATTTATATATTAAAATTTACGGTACAAAAGTATATCAACCAACTACTGTGAGTGTTATATTACTTTGGGATTGGATTACAGAACTTTGGGATTAAATTTTATCAAGTGATTTACGCTTTGCAGTGCCTACTGCTTTAAAATGTGACGGTGTGAGGCCGGTTATTTTTTTAAACTGACTTGAAAGGTGCGCTGTGCTGCTGTAATTCAGTTCAAATGCAATTTCAGATAAGGTCATTTGTCCATATACGAGTAGCTCTTTCGCCTTTTCAATGCGTTGCTCAATAAAGAAATTTTCAATAGTGCGTCCTTCTACTTCTGAAAACAAACTGCTGAGGTGTGTGTATTCATAATGCAGTTTCGCTGAAAGATAGCTGGAAAGATTCATTTTATTTTCCATCTCGCTTACATCATTCCGTGCTTTCTTGATTGTATGCTGTTTGATCTTTTCTATAAGGCCGCTAATGTGAGTTTCAATCAATTCAAACCCTACTTTCTCAAGTTCTATCTGTAAAAGTTTTCTTTGTATATCTGTTATAGCACCATCAAGGTGAATTTCCCCAATCACTACTTTTTGAAATGGTATGGTTGTCTTCTCTAAAATATTCTCAACCGTCATTATACAACGATTGCAGACCATATTCTTAATGAGTAAAACAGAAGCCATAAATTAATTGGGAAAGTACAAAACTATCAAACTATTCTAATGATCCTGAAGATATAATTTGTAAGTGATCAGTGAAATTAATTGTATTCAGACTTACTTCGCGAGGTGAAAAATGAACTGTGCAATAATATGGTTTTCATAAGCATTGAGCAATTTTACGTGGACCCCTCGGGACCTCAACCTTCTTTAGTAACCTAAAGAACCAAAAAAAGGCTGCAAATTCATCGATTTGCAGCCTTTATCTTTTCAGAAAAGTCTTCTTAATGGGGTGATTTGCCCGGAATGTTTCCCTGATTGCCGGAAGCTGTTTTTCGATTGAAACACTATTTTAAATAATTCGAAAAAGTATTATCTTTTGCCTCTTGCAAAATTTTGATAGAATTGATAATACCTAAATCTAATGTGGACTTTAATTGAATTCATAGCTTTAACTGCAGTTCTGCTTGTATTAGTAGTCGAATTCTTTATACCTCTTTTAACGAATAAGCCGTTGTTTGGCACATTTAGAAGGAAGAAGTCGGTCAAAAAGCCATCTCCTTCATCGTTGGATAAAAAAATTAGTATCGTCAAAGAAAAGGTGGAGGAAGTAAAAAAAGATGTTAGATCCGTTCAGGACGAAGCATCAGAAAATTTCAATTCAGCCGAAAAATTAAAAGATGAATCTGATAATCTTTTGTAATAAAATATATCATGCTAAATACTTTAAGAGAAAAAATTAAAACTATGAATTCGAAGAAAACTCTTCTCGCTGGTTTTGGAATATTGCTGGTTGTATTCCTGATACTTTCAGGAAAGGTAATTGAGAATGTCGACAATTCTGAAATCGTTATAATCCAAAGTATCTTCAGCGGGAAAATTAGTATTTATACAACTCCCGGTCCGGTTGTACAAAATTTCGGCAGAGCCACTCATTATAAAAAATCAAATCAGTTTTGGTTTAGTAAGAAGACCGATGAAAATAATGAAGCCAGTAAAGATATGGATCAGTCAATCAAGATTCGTTTTAATGATGGTGGCCATGGTCAGATTTCAGGTTCAGTGCGCTGGTATATGCCTTCCGATGATAAGGCAATTTTAAAATTGCATACAGATTTCGGATCGCATGCTGCAATCGAACAGCAGCTAATCCGTCAGGTCGTTACCAAAGCTGTTTATATGACCGGTCCGTTAATGTCTTCGAAAGAGTCTTCGGCGGAAAAAAGAAATGATCTGCTTTCTTATATAGAAGATCAGTCGATCAACGGCGTATACCGTACAAAGCAGGAAGACATAAAAGTTCACGACGACCTGATGAATACGGATAAGACTATTACAGTGGTAAAAATAGTTGAGGCGAATAACGTTCCGCTCCGTCAGGAAATGTCGGCTGTTAAATTTTACAATGTGAATTTGCAGGGGCTTGCATTGAACGCTATCGATTACGACGAGGAAGTAGAAAAGCAAATCAAAGTGCAACAGCAGGCTTATATGCAGGTGCAGACTGCAATTGCCAATTCAAAAAAGGCAGAGCAGGATGCGATAACAACCGAGCTTCAGGGAAAGGCTGCTGCAGCAAAAGCAAAGTGGGAGCAGGAAGTTATAAAAGCGCAGGCGATTACCCAGGCACAACAGGAGAAAGAAGTTGCTGCACTCGAAGCGCAAACAGCTATGCTTACTGCACAAAGGGTAAAGACCGATGCGGATGCGAAATCGTATGCCAATTCAAAATTGGTAAGCGCGGGATTGACTCCCCAGGAGAAAGCTCAATTCGAGAAAGACACCAAGATCGGTGTTGCGGAAGCGCTTTCAAAAATGGTACTCCCTACTACTTATTTGACAGGTAACAATGGCAATAAAGAAGCATCATTGCTGGAAAGTATTTTGGGAGTGAAACTTCTGAATGTGGATAAGAAGTAAATCCTTTGAGGCCGGAAAGCGGATAAAAATTTACAACGGAGGAACAGATTAAACAGAGAGAAACAGAGAGTTTTGATTTTATTTTTTTGTTTTCTTGACCGCTCCTTTGGGGCATAGCCATCAGGTTAAGGACAATTATAGATTGAAATCAACAATATCAGAAAAAATAATTATTCATTAAACATTACGTCCCTACGGGACAGGTTTGATCGCGTTTTCACTTTCTACCGACATTAAGTCCCTACGGGACTGTTTAAGTAAGGATCATTGAACATTTTGATTTATTTTTGCAGGCTGCCGTCCTGTAGGGACGCAATATCGGTAGAATGAAAGGCATCCCATGGCCCCCGTCCCGTAGGGACGTAATGTTCAATTTTGATTTTGAAAAAATAGTAGCAACGAAAATTTAGTTTTTGATATCAATCAACAAAATATTTATTTCCCATCGGCGGAATGTCCAATGAAATCCTGTGCGATGGGGCATTCCGCCTCACACAGTACTTCAGGTTTCATCAGGCATAACATTTTATTTTTGCATTGAAAAGAAAGGTCCTGAAGTAATCTGCAAAGCCGGATTGGATTAATATTTTGATCCTCCAAAGCTTTAAAAACCTTTTTTACTTCCTGATCTTTTATCAACAACCTGAACATACAACTTCACGCTTGAGTTTTTAACTTCCGAATAATCACAGCAACTAATGTAAAACACCTGTTTTAACACCCAAGTTAAAATAGAACGTGAGCAAAATTAACCTTTCAGATGGTCTTAATAAAAATTGGGGAAATCATGAAAAACTAGAGAAATGTTCTTACCTTGTTTAAGAAAGTATATCATCTTATGATTAAATCCTTTTTGTTATTGTTTGTCCTTTTTGCTTTTGCTCTGAAACCAAATGCACGTGCTCAGACTAAATTCAATCATACCTTTGGTGGAATTTGCGAAGTTGAGGGTACCTTTGTTGAATTTTGTCATGATTCGGGTTTTGTAATTGCTTCAAATAGTTGTTACGGTGCTTATATTGTTCGAACCGATTCAATGGGTGACACTCTTTGGACCAGGATGATTATGGATACTGTATCCGGAAACCCTAATAATTTCTACCGTCCTGAAATTTATTGTATCAGAGAAACACCGGATCATGGCTTTATTATTACCGGCAAATTGGACTATAATGGATATTGTCTTAAGATCGACAGTATAGGTAATAAACTTTGGTCTAATGATCAACCATTCAATTTTACAGAATGGGGTGCAATATTCCAGAATATATTGATTCAGGATACGGGAGGATATGTAATAGCAGGATATGGGGATGATATAGGCCCGGTAAATTATGCATTCTATTTTGGAATAACTGATAATGGAGATACAACCTATACTCATTTATATAATTCAGGTGGAGGTAATCTGCAATGTTTTAAACAGACTTATGATGGAGGAATAATTTTATTAAGTATAGACCAGAGTCAAAATCAATTTTATCTTGAGAAACATGGAGGTGGCGGAGGAAGTTGGACTTTGACACCGGCATTTGATATATATTGCATTCATCCACTTGCCGATTCAGGTTATATATTCGGTGGATCATGGTTGGATCAGTCCTCTGTTATAAGATACGGGCTGATTAGAACTGATACCCTTGGTGATACATTATGGCGTGCTGAACTGGGGTTTATACCGATTGATATTGTTTCTGTAAATTCACCGACACCCGGTTATGCTATGATATACAATGTTTCAAGGCCTACACAAATTTTTTGGCCATCTAAACCATTTTGTGAAGTACAAAACTCCGACTTTGTTTTAGTTCGAACTGACATAATTGGAAATATATTATGGAGTAAAACCTTCGGCGGTTCAATAAGTGATGGTGTAAGCAACATAATTAATGTGCCCGGTGATGGTTTTTCATTTGTGGGCCAAACTAAAAGTGAAAAGGGGTATTCTGAAATTAATTTTATTAGAACAGATTCACAGGGAAATGACCATTAAGCAATTTTCAGTTTTATTTATAGCAATGTTGACTTCTGTGCTTACATCAAGTCAAATTGCATTTCAAAAATATTATTTTAGTTCGCCAACCAATGTAAAGGCTAAAATATTCGAGACAACCGATAGCAACCTCGTTATTATGAGACAAACCATTATTAATGGCATCGGGCATTTTCAGGTAATAAAGGCTAATCAGAATGGTGACACAATTTGGTGCAAGACGAATTATGATACATTGATCAGACAATATTATTCCGCAACGAAATCTATAGACGGTAATTATTTCGTCGGTGGAGTTAAAACGGACAGCCTGTCAAACATGAGCGGTGCGATAATGAAAATCGATTCGGCCGGAAATGTATTATGGTCCTTGGTCTTGTCTGATTCACTAGTGACCTGCGTTACACTGGTCCAGCAATTGAACAATGGAGATTTACTTATTAGTGGTTTGTTAAACAACTATCCCTATCTGTTTAGTTCTAAATCATCCGTTTTAAGATGCGATTCAATGGGGAATGTTAAATGGAGTTTTTATGGCTTTGCACCTCCTTGCGGGACTGATGTCGTTGAATGCAGGAACGGAGATATTATTATCAGAGGACAAATACCATCTTTTCACTATCCTGATTTTATAATCAGTCGGTTTGATTCAAGCGGGAATAGTTTATGGTCTGTTCAACAAAATGGTTTGTTAAACAATTCTCCTTTTTATTACGATGTCGACTCGACAATCATTGCTGTGGGCTCAACTGCATTATTGAGAATAGATACAGCAGGAACAATTACCGATACTGTATTATTTAATTTTGGAGTTCAAACATATTCAATTGTTCGGACAAATGATTCGGGCTATTTAGTAGCGTCAGTTAAAAACGTGAGTTTTACAGAAAGCTACATTGTTTTTACGAAGGTCGACAGCTTGTTCCAGGTTGAATGGCAAAAGACGATACAAAATTATTCTATGGAGAATCCAACCACTTGTTTTCAATCTCGATCCGGTAGATACTTCTTCATGGGTAATGTTGATTCATATGATCATCAAATCAGAGGATTCTCTTTAACCGGTTTTGATACAACTTCCTTAAATAATTCACTTGTTAATAATCAGAAATTATCCTGTAATGATTTTTATCCAAATCCATACTTGTATTCTACTCAATTGGATTTACCGGTCGATATTAAAAAGCCTGAATTTATTCTCTATGATGTTTACGGAATTCAGAAAAGAATTATTCATCCTTCTGAAAAAATAATTATCAATAGGGGAGATCTCCCTCCTGGTTTATATTTTTATCAAATTGTTTCTCAAGGATTGGTAATTTGTAAGGGTAGGCTTATTATCATATAAGTACTCTAAGGCGTTCAGATATTTTTTAAAATGCGAATGACATTCATCCTGCTCCAATTCAAAAGAGTTAATTATCCCGAAATCTGCGTTAATCAGCGCGAAAAAATTTCCCAATGAATAGAATGTTCAGTCTAATCAAACATTAAGTACTGTGTGCAGCGGAATGACCCATCGCACAGGCTTACACTCAAACATTCCGAGCGGGGGTCGTTCTTCATTCAAACCCGATGTGTATATTCCGAAAAATATTATTTCCCGGAAATATAAAGTAATGACCCTTTCTCCGCAATTCCCTTTTCTACTTCCGGCACAACACGGTTATTTCTGGCCCACTCATCATTGCGAATACCTGTTACCTGCCAGCTTACTTCAACTTCCGGTTTGTCGGTCTGAATAATAAATTTATTGCCATTTATTTTTTCAGAGATTATGGCATTTGCAAACTGACCAATTACAGTAAGCTGATAACGAAAATCAATATTAAGTGATTCGAAATAATTTGGAAGTTCTACAATTGCAAAACCCTTTTCATCGGTCGTGATATTCCCATTGTAAATATTCATCATGTCGGGCGATTCAACGAATGAATGATAAAGGTATTTATTAGTCGGATCGAGCGGATGATCTATTTTAAATGTTCCGCCTGCCTTAGTAAGTGTACCTGCAACATGCATGCTGCCGAATACTGTAAGAATTGGCACACCGTTCAAACTAATACTGCCGGCTTTGACTTCACCAACAACTATCTTATCATCTTCTATAACCGTCGCGGATGAGCCAGTACCTACCTGAATATCACCTCCCATCGAAAGTTTTTTCGTAATATCGACATCACCGTCAAATTCCGCTGCTTTTGCATCGGCTGACATAGAACCTGTTGTTGTTACTTTTAATCCGGTTTGAGAAGTGGATGAAGATGAAATCAAAACTACAGGAAGTGAAGATGGAAGAGAAACGCCTGTGTGTTTGCTGTCGAAGTGTGCAACCGGACCTAAACTCGATTCGACAACAAGTGCAGTAGAAGAAGAGCCTAGCGGTGTGCCGGGATTTGCATGATAATTTTCTATTTTCAAAGATGTACCAACACCTGCATTATACATTTGTATGGCGATGTCGGAAAATGAAGGAAGATTTGATCTAAAATATGCAATGCTGCCTGCATCTGTCTCTGCATGAAGGGCTGCTGCCAACGTAGCAACATTCGTATTATAAAACTTTCCGGAATTTCCCATTCCGCTTGTTGATGCATTTACGGCATGATTAGGATTTGTTGCATCAGCAATTACAAAAGTAGCAGCCGAACCTTTTCCGCTTGTCTTAACGAACAAAGCCTCTTTCGTATTCATGTCATTGTCTTCGATTTCAAATTCTCCTGCTGAACCCATTCCTGCTGTCGTTGCCTTAATTGTTGAAATCATTGATGTTGGTTTTGTTTTATGAAAACGTCCGGAATTTCCTTCACCGGAATTAGTAATATTTAATGATGCCATAGTTGAGGCAAGATCCATAGTAGCCAGATTTAGTCCGCCGCCTGTACCGAAACCGGTAATATCAACTGCATATGCTCCCGACATTGTTGGACCCTTAACGGTCGAACTCATGATTCTCAGTGCAGGCAAAGCCGGTCCGCCATCATTTTTAATTACAGCTGTGATTGCATCAGTCTGTGTAGACAATGCAATCAGTGCTGACTTGGCGAAAGGAAGATCTGCCAGTCCTCTCTTTGTTCCTGTCGATGTTACCAATCCAACTTTTTCCTGGCTCTCAGCCCACATCGCAACTGTAGCTTTCGATTGAGCCAAAACACCAAGCGGTCCTTTGCCGGCAGTTCCTCCTTCTGCAAACGGATAATTTGTATTGAAAGTACCCCAGTCAGTTGTTTCAACATTACCCCAAACTCCTGCTTCACTAAATCCTCCTCCCGATGTTTTTGAAATACCAATAACTCCATATCCAAATCCTTCGTTAATTCCAACCACTCCGGCTCCCTTATTTGTATAGCCCATGGAACCAATTTGTATACTGTTTATTGATGTAAAGTCAACTGCATCTCCGGCATAACCATAAACTCCGGATTTCATGGTAGCCGGACCGGCAACCCAGCCTGCATCACTCACAGTTTTTCCCCACACTCCACGATTACCGGCAGAGAAACCGCTTACACCATTTCGATCGTTTACTGTAAAACTCAAACCAACAACACCTGACGTTGGAATCATTTCAAGCGTACTCGTAAACGCATTTGTAATTCCGGTTACTCCGTTACCGGTACCTGATGTCCTTCCTTCAAGAGCCGGTCGATTGTTTCCCGCTGCTTCTATAGAAAAAAATCCGGCTCTTCCCTTTGCTTCATACCAGTTGCTTGCATTTGGCGAGCCGAACATTGTTGAATGAACTACATTGTTTCCGTCATTCGAAAATCCTACAGTCGAAAGTCCGCTCCCCGTTCCAAAAATTATTGATTCAACACCATGTCCCGTTGTGTTTCCATCAGTCTCTACTGATACTCCTTCGCCATTATCATGTATGTTAACATCTATTCCTGTTCCGCCTTCAGCATTAATTTGTATGCCATCACCGATACCGGTAATTTCAATATCGATACCATTTGAAGTCGTATTGGAAATATCGAGAGATGTATTTGTGCCTAATGAATTTATTTCAACGGCTCCCATGTCAGCTGTGATTATTCTGCCTGCGCCCGGACCGCCTTCATCGTACGCTTCGTCGAGAGTATTGTCACTGCCAATTTTGATGTCTATAGGAATCCACGGACCCACGTTGATATTTGCAGTGAAATAATACATTGTATT
>CAZAON010000184.1:0-4118 GCA_964486655.1 uncultured Flavobacteriales bacterium | reverse complement strand
ATCCATTTCATTATCTCTCATTGCCTGCTTGTCTAATGTCATAATTGAAATAGATATTTTTTATTAGCCGAAATATTCGACGAAGTTTTTTTCCGTTTCCTGCAATTTAACGCAATGCAATTTGCATCCCAATGCATTAATAGGTTTTTCAATCTGCTCCCAAATTGCAATGGCAAGCATCTCGGTCGAACTCAATTTGCCCTTCATAAAATCAACATCCTGGTCTAAGTTCTTATGATCGATCTTATCGAGAATATATTGTGAAATTATCCGTCCGACATCTGAAAGGTTCGTCACAAATCCGGTCTCCGGATTGACTTCACCTTTCACCGTAACCAACAATACATAATTGTGTCCATGCCAGTTGGGGTTTGCACATTTTCCGAATACTTCTGAATTTTTTTCGTCAGTCCAGTCCTTTCTTGCCAGCCGGTGCGCGGCGCTGAATGTTTCACGACGGGTAATGTAAATCATGGTGCGAAGGTAAGAAGTTTCGCGTTATCGGTTTCGGGTTCCTAAGTCTTAAACGACACTCCTCTAAGAACAACACAAAATTTCTACTCCCTAACTTGAATTTCGGAGAGTAACTCCTGTCTAAAATAATCCACTTACCTTTGTAGATAATTCAATCTGATTACTAAAAAGCAACTGTCTTGCGCAACCCGCAACCCGTACTTCGGCTCCGATCAGCACAAGTAACCCGTAACCCGAAACCCTCAACCCGATTTTGAAAATTCTAATAACCGCAGCCACCGAAGAAGAATTAAAAGAGCTTCTAACTATTGTATCAAACAGGCATGACCTGGTTTTTGCAATAACAGGCGTGGGAATGGTGTCAACGGCCTATAATCTTACCAAGATCTTATCGAGAGTCAAATATGATTTAGCAATCAATTTCGGAATCGCGGGAAGCTTCAATCGCTCCTTAGACATTGGTGAAGTCGTATATGTTAAGAGTGATATGTTCTCCGAATTAGGTGCAGAAGACGATGAGAAATTTCTCACTCTGAATGAAATGGGCCTTTCGGGACAGAATTCATTCTCCCCTGAAGCGATCAAACAATATCCTGTACTCGGCAATCTGAAGAAGGTAAGCGGAATAACAGTTAACACGGTTCATGGAAATGAATCATCAATTAAGAAAATAACGGAACGACTTCATCCCGATATTGAAACGATGGAAGGCGCGGCTTTCTATTTCGTCTGCGAGAACGAAAATGTTCCGGCAATCCAACTGCGGGGAATTTCAAACTACATTGAAAAACGCAATCGCGATAATTGGAACATACCCCTGGCAATAAAGTCGGTAAGTGAGGCGGTTAAACAGTTTATGCATGAGATTTAGTAGCTAAGACAAAGGAAAATGGACAAAGAACAAAGGATGCTCTTTATTCGTACTCCGGTTTTGTTGATGAGCGGAATCGAATCACCTTCAATATTAATAATTAAATAATTTGAAAATTATATTCGTCATTTGTAATAAGTAATTCAAATCTTGAGCACCGTAAAAACTAAACTAACATTAGGTTTCTCCCCCTGCCCCAACGACACCTTCATGTTCGATGCATTGGTGAATGGAAGAATTGCAACGGGTGATTTTACTTTTGAAACAAGGCTGGAAGATGTGGAATCATTGAATCGAATGGCCCTTGAAGGAACGATTGACATCACGAAACTCAGTTTTGCAGCATACGCTCAGGTGATGGATAAATATCAACTGCTGACTTCAGGCAGTGCATTGGGAAATGGGGTCGGACCGTTATTTATTACCAAGAAAAAATTTGACAATATCGATCAGATTAAATCAGTTGCCATTCCCGGGAAACATACCACGGCCTTTTTTTTATTCAAAATGTTTTTCCCCGAAATTAAGAACGTAAAAGAATATGTCTTCTCCGAAATTGAGAATGCAATATTAGAAGAAGAAGTAGATGCGGGAATTATTATTCATGAAAACCGGTTTACCTATAAGGCAAAAGGCCTTACCGAAATCGCCGACCTGGGAGAGCTCTGGGAACATAAAACCGGATTGCCGATTCCGCTGGGTGGTATTGCCGTGAGAAGAAGTCTGCCCGAGGAAATCAAGCGAAAGATAAACGACCTGGTACGCAGCAGTGTGTTATTCGCATTCACGCATCCCAAAGCGAGTGCCGATTATGTAAAAGAACATTCGCAGGAAATGAGCGAAGAAGTTACGAAGAAGCATATTCAGCTATATGTAAACAATTATTCTGTTAACCTTGATGAACGCGGAAAGAATGCCATTCATAATTTTATTCATGCGGCAGGGGTTAAGCCGGAGAAGGTGTTTGTGGTTTGAGGGCACGAAAACTAAGCTGAACCAATAAGATTTAATGAACCACTTTTTGGAAAATATTCAAGTATATGTTCAAAAATTTTGAATTAGGAAAACCATATCTCCTTTCGTTTCTTTGCACAAAATTAATTGAATGATAGTAGTAACAGGAGCGGCAGGATTCATCGGAAGTTGCCTTATTTCGCGTCTGAACGAAGACAACTTCACCGACATCATTTTAGTTGATGATTTTTCACATCCTGAAAAAGAAAAAAATTTTTCGGGTAAGAAATTCACCGCTAAAGTCGAACGAAAGGATTTTTTAAAATGGCTCGAAGAGAATCACCGTTTCGTACAGTTTATTTTTCACATCGGGGCTCGAACGGATACGACTGAATTCAACACCGCAATTTTCGACGAACTGAATGTCAATTACACGAAGAGCATTTGGAATATCTGTGTTGAATACGGACTGCCCCTTGTTTATGCATCTTCAGCCGCCACTTATGGTAACGGCGAATTAGGATATAACGATGATCATGCTGTTATTCCAAAACTACAGCCTTTAAATCCGTACGGTATTTCTAAAAATGAATTCGACAAGTGGGCATTGCTGCAGGAAAAGAAGCCTTACTTCTGGGCCGGACTAAAATTCTTCAACGTATACGGACCAAATGAGTATCACAAAGGACGAATGGCATCAGTGATATTTCATGCTTACAATCAGATCAAGGTAACCGGAAAAATGAAACTTTTTCGCTCACATAATCCGAATTACAAAGACGGCGAACAACTGCGTGATTTCGTTTATGTAAAAGACGTCGTTGAAGTCTGCATGTTCTTATTGCACCACCGTAAAGATTCAGGCATATACAACCTCGGCTCCGGCAAAGCGCGAACTTTTTTAGACCTCGTGAGGAATACTTTCAAAGCGATGGGCAAACCGGAAGAAATTGAATTCGTCGATACACCAATTGATATCCGCGACAAATACCAGTATTTCACCGAGGCAAACATGACCAAACTTCATAGTATTGGATACACAAAAGCATTTCACACACTTGAGGATGGAGTTGGTGAGTATGTTACTGAATATTTAGTGCCTCATCGGTATTATTGAATAAAGAATAAAGTAATATTAAGATTTTAATTTTCGCTATTTAAATTTATTTCTATGAATCGGATTCTATTAATTCTGGTAATACTGATATATCACTGTGATGCTAATAGTCAAATTATCGACGGTGGTAATGGGCATGCTTTAATCCTGGATAAGCAAGGAAACGTCTGGACAATTGGAAGAAACAATTACGGACAATTAGGAGATGGATCACTAATAAACTCACCGATTCCCAAGAAATTAGTTGATTTAAATAATATTGCAGCAATATCTCGTGGTTATGATCATAGTATTGCAATTGATAAGGATGGAAATGCATATTTATGGGGTAGAAATAACTACGGACAATTAGGATGTCCATCTGACAATGATCAACTAACACCTCAAAAGCTACATGGCCATAAAGACTTTATCGCTATTGAAGGCGGTTATTGGCATACTGTTGGATTAAAGAATGATGGATCGGTTTGGTGCTGGGGGCATAATTTTTATGGAGAACTTGGAAATGGAACCAGGGAACATAGTAAGTGGCCTGTACAAGTTCTTCAAAATTCCAATGATGAAATTTTAAGCGATGTGGTAAGTATTGCTTCAGTAGGTAATCATACACTTGCATTGAAGAGAGATGGAACAGTGTGGGGATGGGGTACAAATACATTCAATGAATTGGGAAAAAAGGGAAATGAGTTTCAAACTTTTGCA
>CAZAON010000183.1:0-3788 GCA_964486655.1 uncultured Flavobacteriales bacterium | reverse complement strand
TTGAAATTTCAATACCGCCGCCCCAATTCATCCAAATACAATTTAATATTCCCGCCAAACGATTCATCCAATTCACGTTTCATTTGATCCTTTTGTGAATCATATCGTATGAAATTCAAAAAATAGGCGTTGTTCGGTAATTCATTTTGAAACAGGTTTTTGAATTTATGGGCCGAATGAAAATTCACCGTGTCAAGGGTCTGCACAATTTCCCGAATCGTTTCTTCCTTTATTTTTTTCCTGATCAGATTTACAGAATCCGCATAAGTTGAATAAATGGTTTTCAATTTCTGAGTTCCTCTCAACATGTGTGAACTGAAACGGTCATAATCTTCTTTAGAAAAAACATATTCATTGAGCTCGTTCGAATTTTCACCATACGTTGATCTTAGGAATTGCAAAGCTCCCTCTTCACCGCATACAGAAGCCAGGTTTTCGTTAAAATCAACATTACTCTTCACGTACAATGTCGCATGAGTCATCTCATGAATGATCAACTCCGCTATTCTGCCTTTTCCTCGCCGCAGCATATTCGATAATACAGGATCCTTAAACCAGCCTAATGTACTCCATGCGGCGACGTCGTCATATTCAATGTCATATCCCCGGCCTCTTATTTCATTAGCTTCCTTAAGTCCTTTCTCATAATTAAAAAAACCCTTGTATGAAACATTACCCAGCAAAGGGAAATTCCATTGATAGGGCTTCAGACTGAACTCTTCGCATGCAGTAATCACCCAAAGCAATGGCTTATTGTTTTGTTCAAAATATGTGGTGTAATTTTTTGTGTCTTTTAATCCGAGTGTGTCTATTGCGTATCTCCTGACCGAATCAATGAATAATATTTTTTGCTTAACCGAATCCGGCACCGTTGCATCAGCCAGCATCTCTTTCATTGGCCGGGCCGAAAAGACAATATTGAGCTGACCACGCAGCTGACTTAATCCATAAGTAACAAGAGATAAGTTAAACAATGACCATAGCAGAAGAAGCATTATCAACAATAAAACAATCCACCTGAAAATTCTTACCGCTTTTTTCATTTAATACATATATTGCAGAGGCCAAAGATATCAATCCTAATGTTCTTCATTCTGTCGAAGCTGCTTTTCTTTCTGATCACTCCTATTACCTGGATCTTCCTTTTCATGCTAATGGCTGTATTGTCCAAAAAATCAGAGAGAAAAAAAAGATTTCTTTTGGTCTCCTTTTTTATGCTTTTGTTTTTCTCCAATACTTTCCTGTTTGACCGATTCATGAGTGCATGGGAAGTTCCGGCATTTCCAGATTCAAAGTTGCCCGAAAATGATGGCACTATTCTGTTAACGGGTATGGCGACTATGGATGTAAAAAATGACAGGCTTGAATTCAATGACAGGACAGACAGGCTGATGCAGGTTTTGAAATTATATAAAGAAAAAAAGACTCCAAAGATTATTTTATGCGGTGGCCCGGCAACAGTTACCGCGTCTGATACGTTGGATGCTTCACGTCTTCGCGAATATCTTGTCACAATTGGTGTCTAACGGCATGACATCATTCTGGAAGATCAGTCAAACAACACACATGAAAATGCTCTTTTCGTAAAGCCCCTGTTGAGTTTCTATTTCCCGAACGGAAAATTCCTTCTTGTAACTTCTGCCTGGCATATGCGACGTGCGGCTGCCTGTTTCAAAAAAGAGGGAATAAATATAATTCCATACAGCACCGATCGCTATAGCGGTCCGGTAAAATTCGATTTTGACTATTTACTTCTACCCTCTTCTTCCACTCTTTTTAACTGGGAAAAACTAATGCATGAATGGGTGGGGTGTGTGGTGTATTGGCTTCGCGGATACGTTTAGACAATTACAAATTACAAATTACGAATTACGAATGCTATTTCCGAACTTACCAGAAAAAGCAAATAAAATTACACAATACCTCCCATCAGAATTAACTTTCAATTCCTGCCCTGATTCCATTGTGGATTAATCTTCAATTTTTATTCGTTACTTTCCCAAAGCGCTAAGCTGCTCTTCTATCGCTTTAATCTTCGCCTCCGCATCTGCCTGTTTCTTCTTCTCAATTTCAACTACTTCAGGTTTCGCATTTGAAACGAAGCGCTCGTTTGATAGCTTAGATTGTACCGACTTTAGAAATCCCCTGTTATATTCGAGTTCCTTTGTCAGCCTTTCACGTTCTGCATCCTTGTCAATTGAGCCTTCGAGCGGAATGTAAAATTCAAACTGATTGACCAGGAATGATAAAGAGTTTGCCGGTTTTGCTTCTGATGCCGATAAACCTTTCAGGTTCGCGAGTTTTTTAATGATCCCATCGAAAGTATGATCATCCTTATCCGCTTTCTTAAAAAATAATTCGAGCTGATCTTTCGGCGAAATGCCTTTTTGCTGACGAATATTTCTGATCTGCTGAACAACTTCAGATGCTATCATAAAATTGCCTAACAATTTTGAATCATATTTTTTCGCAGTTGGCCATGATGCTACGATAATGCAATCCTTTTCTTTCCTCTCGTTGATTAGATGCCAGATCTCTTCGGAGATAAACGGCATCCACGGATGAATGATTTTCAGCAGGTCTTCCAGGAAGCCGATAGTCGCAAGATAAGTATCATGACTAACAGGCAATGGTTTGCCGTCAACAAATTCCGGTTTGATCATTTCGAGATACCATGAACAGAAATCATCCCAGATAAGTTTGTACGTGCTCATCAAGGCATCACTCATTCTGTACTTCGAATAATGATCGTTGATAATTTCTAATTGCTCGTTAAAACGGGAACGGAACCATTCAATTGAAACCTTATCGTTGTCGCTCTGCTTCTGATCGGCTGCTGTCCAGCCTTTAACCAGACGAAATGCATTCCATATTTTATTCGCGAAGTTTCTGCCCTGCTCACACAATGCCTCATCAAAAGGCAGATCGTTTCCGGCCGGACTGGAAAATAACATTCCTACGCGAACACCGTCAGCGCTATATTTACTGATCAGGTCGAGCGGATCAGGAGAATTGCCTAACGATTTCGACATTTTTCTTCCCAGCTTATCACGAACGATACCCGTGAGATAAACATTCGTAAACGGCTTCTCATTCTTATACTCGTAACCGGCTATTATCATTCTTGCTACCCAGAAAAATAAAATTTCAGGTGCCGTGATAAGATCATTCGTCGGGTAATAGTATTTGATGTCTTTATTATCCGGGTCTTTAAATCCGTCGAATACACTTATTGGCCAAAGCCATGAACTGAACCATGTATCCAATACATCTTCATCCTGGCGAAGATCCTTAATACCAAATTCAAAACCCGGAAATTCTTTTTTGAAAAGCACGAATGCCTCTTCAGCAGTTTTTGCAACTACGAAACGGTTCTTCGGATCATACCAGGCAGGAATTCTTTGTCCCCACCAGAGCTGACGGGAAATACACCAGTCGTGTACATTCTCCATCCAGTGCTTGTATGTGTTGATGAACTTGTCGGGTATTAACCTTATTGTTCCGTTCAATACATTCTCCAGAGCAGGCTTACTGATCGTATCCATTTTCAGAAACCATTGCATCGAAAGCTTTGGTTCGATCACCGCATCTGTACGCTCAGAGTAACCAACTTTATTTTTATAGTCTTCAACCCTTACAACATTTCCCGATGACTCAAGATCTTTGGTAATTTTCTTACGAACCGTAAATCGGTCTTCGCCGATATAAAATCCGGCAGCGGCAGACATCGTTCCATCATCATTGATAGTATCGATTACCTCAAGTCCGTGCTTTACGCCGAGGTTGTA
>CAZAON010000182.1:0-4295 GCA_964486655.1 uncultured Flavobacteriales bacterium | reverse complement strand
GCATAAAGCAATTTCTTCCCGGGTAGTCAGTTTAATATTTATATTTATTACACTATTAAATGGGTTAGGGTAAATTGAAACATTACTTTCATTCAAAACATTTTCAACTGACATGTAAAAAGTGGTATCGCAACCGGAGAAAAATGAATCATGGTAAAGCTGAGTTCCCGAACTGTCATGACAAATAAGAGCGTATGAACTTTCACAGCCTTCATTCAGACAAACAAGTGTATAAAATGGATGCCATGTTGAGCCAATGCCTTTAATCCAGTCCATCGATTCCGGATTTGAAAATCAGCTGAATTGAAATACAGATTAAAAAAAGTGTTTTCAAAACTGTACGAATTTAAAATTAAGCATCATTTTCAAAGATAATGAAAAGCCCAATATGTCGATTGTCGTCGGATTATAGTATATGGAAATTAATTGTCGTTCTGACATCACCCCCGACCCCTCTCCGGAAGAAAAGAAAGAGCATTGAATTAATATTTTCGCCGGAGAGGGGAGTGCCTCCTCTCAAACTTCGCACACTTATGCGGAGAAATAAATAATTTTCTACAAACACATAAAATGACACCAACAATAAAATATCGATATTTAAGCTTCTAAAAATTCAAACCTCTCTGTGCTTCTCCGTGTAATCCGTGCCTCGTATGTTTGCCACCAAGTCTCCAAGGCACCAAGAAGCACCAAGCAGATATTACACATTTCTCTGTGATTCTCTGTGTCCTCCGTGCCTCAGTGTTAAATTTCACTACTTCCGAATCTGATACCGAACCTGTACCAACCCCGACTCAAACCTCTTCTCCGATACCAGCGTCAACAACTGATCCTGTCTCCCATTCTTAAACAATCTTACACCATCTCCCAACAAGATCGGGATAAAAGAAATAATAATTTCGTCAATCAGTTCATCTTTCAACAATTCATTTACAATTTCGGCACCGCCATCGCAAAAAATATTTTTGCCCGGACTATTTTTTAAATTTTCAACAAGCTCTTTCAGGCTGCCTGAGTAAAATTTCGTTTTACCAATATCAGGTCTTTGCTTATGAGTAATTATATAGCAATCAAGATCCGGATGAGGGAGCTGATTAATTTGTTTCGCAACCCAGTCAAAAGTTTTTCGTCCCATGATCACCGTATCGACCGTTTTCATGAACTCCGAATAGCCATAGTCCTCTCCTTCAACCTGCACGAGGGATAAAAAATTCAGATCGTCATCTGGCGCCGCAATATAGCCATCAAGGCTTGCAGCAATGTATAAGATTACTTTTCTGCTCATTTAATTCTTTCCTTCTGCCTGCAATTTACTGTGAATTCTCTTTGCTTCGTCGGCAATAATATGTACCACTTCAACGATGTCAGTAGCCGTCGTGCGAAAATTTACAATGCATACACGCAGACAATATTTTTCTTTTACAACTGCATTCGATAAAAATACCTTACCGCCTTTTTGCAATTCATTCAGTAACGATTCATTCAGAGTGTTGAGGTACTTCTGATCGTCGGGATTCACTCCAGCCGGAACATAACGCAGAGTTGTAATACTCAGACTTTGAGTAACGGCTTCGAGTTCGGGATGATCATTGGCAAGTTTGAAAAGCAATTTGGAAAGTTCGATATCGTCGGAAATCATTTCCATGTATCCCGAACGCCCGATCTGCTGCAAGGCCAGCCAGACTTTCAAAGCACGGAAGCTCCTGGAGTTTTCCATACCGTATTCGAAGTAATTTAATGTCTGTGGTTCGTTGTCGAAATTGTAATAGACAGGATGAGAGCTGAATGTATCGGTAAGATGTTTCGGATTTTTAACAAGTGTGCAGCCTGCATCGAGCGGACTGTACAGCCATTTATGCGGATCGACGGCTATTGAATCGGCATCTTCGATTCCGGCGAACATGTTTTTTAATTCGGGAAGAATGGCGGCGGGAATTCCGTATGCGCCATCAACATGAAACCATAGATCGTACTTTTTGCAAATAGCTCCTATGCTCTTCAGATCATCGACAGCACCCGTGCTAACATCGCCGGCGGTACCGATTACCATGAATGGTTTCAGTCCATTTTCGAGATCCGATTTTATATTTTCTTCAAGCGAACGGATATTGATTTTATTCGTAACATCAGTTTCGATCCATCGTACAGCTTTAGTTCCGAGTCCGAACAGTACAGCTGCTTTTTCAATCCATGTATGAGTCGCTTTCGAGCAATAGACTAACATCTGTTGAGAAGCAGCGCCATCTTCTTTAAAATTTTTCGAAGCCTTCGCATTTCTTCCGGCGAGAAAAGCCGTGAAGTTTGCCATGTTGCCGCCGCTTACCAGCAATCCGCCGCAGTCGGGAGAAACGCCGATAAATTCGGCAATCCATCGAACAGTTTGCTTTTCGATTTCCGTCGCGACCGGACTTAATATATTCGCTCCGACATTTGGATTAACCGCTGCGACTAATAAATCGGCCAGCGCTCCGATGGGAGCCGGAGAGGAAGTGATGTATCCGAAAAATTTCGGATGCCCGTTTAACAATGAATGATTGAAAAGCAATTCGGTTGCCCGTTTAATAATCTCATCGACCGGTTTGCCGTTTTCCGGCAGAGGACTTTGACCAAGTATGTCTTGCAGCTGCAAAGACGATTCTCCCGCAGTTACCGGTCGCCCGTCAATACTTTCATGAAATTCGGCAATCCTGTCTACTAATTCATGACCAACTTTTTTGAATTGATCTTTTGAGATTGATAAGGGTATGTTGCGGGTTGGCATGTGGGTGGTTTGAGGATAAAGGTCGGAAAGTTTTAGAATTTCTGTTTGAAAGCTGGGATGACTGGCTTTTGATAAAAGCAAGGTACGGATTGGAGGAAATTAAATCCGAACTTTTACGAGCCCGCCATCTTGATAAAAAAAACACTTAATTATTTTAGTTTGATTTTAAACGTCCCAAAAGAGAAATTTCGATGCTATTCTTTTCAGCAGTCAATGATCAAACAATAAGACAAAACTGGGCAGATCAATCATTTATTAATAATACTGGTTTATTTGGGTTGCAACAGCTCAAGTCGAATTAGCATCAGGAGGAACCGCTACAGTAGCAACTGTATCTGCAGCAGCTGCGGGTGGAGCGATTATACTTAAAGGTACTGCGGAATTAGCCGCGCGTACATTGTTGATGTCCAATTCCAATAAAAGTAAGAACGAGGGTTATGACAGAGGTAAAAAGAAAAATGTATCTTCAAGAAATAAAAATAGTCAGCGTAAAAACCAAAATGCAAGGCAAGCAGCATTAGATAAATATGAAGAAGTAAGAAAATTATTTGAAAGATTACAGCAAAACTAAATAAAACTCCTGTAGATAAAATTCAATTAGAAAAATTAAAAAAGGAAATGCAAGATTTGAAACGTAAAGCAGATGATACTGGAGAAAATCATAGTAGAAAACCCAAAGGGAATTAATAATGAATAAATATACATTTGTTTTTGAATTTAAGGGAGGTACATACATTAGTCAATTTAAGGCAAATAGTTTAAAAAAAGCTATTAGTAAGTGGGTGCATGAGGTTGAAATTCCAAAACTTACAGTTAAAATCAGAGATAAATTAATTAAAGAAACCAAAATGAGTGATGTGAAACCAATTTTATTAACAGGTTTACAAAACGTTTGGTGTATGGTTTTAGAAGTGAGGGGGCATATTTACCTACTAAATATTATAAAAACTGTATAATTTTATTCTCTTACTTCACTAATTGTAAACTTTTCTGTAAGTTATGCCCAATAACCGAACATGAAAACCAAAAACTAAAAATTACAGGTTTTAACAGGAGTTTACAGTTTCACCGGAATTTCCAAGTATGGTAAGAGATGAGACAAACCTTGCTCCAATAGTTATTTTAGAAAGTAAAATTATTAAACAATGACAGACAAGATTGAAAAAATAATTGTAAAAGATATTGAAAAATTTGGATGGACAATAATCAATGTTTTACCTGAATCTAAGGAGGTGCCTTTCTCTTATACCATTGGATTGTTTAGATCTTTTTGTCATCCAGAGATAGCAATTACAGGAGTTAAATCAGAAATTGCCGACGCAATTTTAAATAATATAGGTAATAATATAAAAAATGGCAATGTGTATGTTATCGAAAAAGTATACGATGATATTTTAGAGGGTTATCAGTGTATTTTTAAAAATATTAGTCAAGAATTAAGGCAATTGTATTTTGGAAAAGCCGAATGGTTTTATAAGAATACTGGATATAATATGAATCAGATAGTTTTGCCTGATAAAAATTCATTATTCCC
>CAZAON010000181.1:0-1718 GCA_964486655.1 uncultured Flavobacteriales bacterium | reverse complement strand
GAATTATAAATATCTACTACATCGCTTGTATGTCCTAAGCCATTCACTCCTCCGGCAAAGATGGCAATTGTGCCGTCGGTGGCCACAGCTATTTCCGTTCTGGCACTTGACAACGTATCAGTGCTCCAGATTTCGGTGAGCTCATCAAATATGTAGACCATATTACTTGCAAAATATTCAGATGTGATATATTCAATAGAATCAACAAATCCGGCAAACATAATTTTAGTACCGACTTTCAATCCGTGGCCACCCCAAACATTTCCGGTGATTATCGTAGTATCGGTATGCCAGGCGCCATTTTTGAAAATGTCAATACTATCTGTACCGGTGTATTCACTTATATTGCTATGGCTTGTAGTATATGTTCGCCCGCCAAATACATAAATTGCACTATCGCCGCTAACACTGGCTGCATAACTCCTGCCCGAAGGGAGGGAGTCGGATAATTCCCAGCCTGAAGTAAGACAATTATATATTGCAACTTCTGATGTAACATTTTGCCAATCAGTTTCACCGCCAATAAAGTAAATTTTATTTTCGAATGTTACTGCATCAAAATTACTCCTTCCGGACGATAAGGAATCTATGGACCATTGAGAAAATCCATTCAACGTCAATGAAATTAGTAGAATTAAAAGCGGTAAGAGTTTTTTCATCCGGGAATTAATACTTTCCATCAGCATTAGTTTTTATCAGGATCAGTTTATCGTATATATCAAACGACTTCATATTCCCGATGACCCGGTATCCTCCGTCGGAAGTCTGTACGGCATCCACACCGGTAGCCTGGTAGTTTGTAGGGATGACTCTCGACCATTGTTGATTTAAGTTTGCGTCGATTTTACACAAATAAATTTTTGTATTTGAAACCGATATTGAGGAACCGGTATTGTTTACAGTGCCACAAAGAATATATCCCCCGTCTGTAGTTTTGCTAATAGAATTTATATAACCGTAACCGGGATAATCATTAAATTCTGTTCGACCTGTAAATTGCCCTTCGGGACTAAAACGATCGATCCCAATCCGCCCGGCAATTATATTATTCCCATAATAATTTACAAAAGCGCCGTTGCCTGTTTCCCAGCCAACCATAGTGGATGTTACAGCAAAGTAGCCGTTATTATAAGATGCAACCGCAGTTGACATTTCATTTTTTATCGAGTCGTTTAATACAGTAAACGATTTAGTATTCCCGGTGGGTCCGGTTATTATCAGAGCCATGCTAATATGAGGGTTGAAGCTAGTTCCATCACCATAAGAGGCGGTAATTGCAACACCACCATCCGGAGTTTCACCCAGCCTGTCAATATTTAACGTGCCATAAGGTTCCGGTGACCACCAGGCTTTAGAGTGTAAGAGGTTGAAATCAGAATCAAGTATTTTCAGATAACCGCAATTGGAAAAATTGGAAGATACTGCAAAAGCATAATTCCCATTTGAGAGTCTTATGAATCTTGTCATTCCATTATAATAAGGAGAATTTAAATTAAAAGCTTTATGAGAAATAAAATTTCCATCAATGTCATAGACAGAAACATTGGCGACTGCAAGACCGTCCGGATTGCCGTTATTCAGGCATACAGTAGCAAAGCCGATACCTGGTATTGAAATTATGTTCCATAATAATGAATTGGGAAGCGTTACATTTTTTTTCCAGTGAATTTGACCACTGCTGTTAAATTTTATTACCTGGCCCAGGGCTTGGGAAGTGA
>CAZAON010000180.1:0-5470 GCA_964486655.1 uncultured Flavobacteriales bacterium | reverse complement strand
AATAACAATCAGTTCGCAAATCTGATGGCATTGTGTCAACGGTGTCATTTACGACATGATTTGCCACAGCATATTGAGAACAGGAAGTATGGCAGGTATTGGAAGAGGGATCAGTTGAAAATGGAATTGTAAAAAACAGCAGGGCCTTTTTCATCCAAGGCTTTCCGGTCGCATGTGTGATTGTGCCCTGCATAATTCACTAATTCATGACAAAAACGTCTGTAATTAATTTTGCAACCCAAAAATTTTTCAAGTCAGAATTTGCAGACTTGGCGGGTGCAATGTTTTTAAAATTTTCATCTGAATGGGTTCAAAGTCTTCCATTAAATAAGGCTTATTGCAAGTCTAGTGTTCAATTACAAATGATGTATGCTGAACAGTGTATTAAACAAAATAAGAGAATCATTATAAAAACTAAATTCTAAAAACTATGGCAACGAAAAAAACAGTATCAAGGAAACTCCCACTCCGGAGATTAGAAACATTTCAGGATTTAAATGCAAGAGGTAACCGCGACAGCTGGAACTGGCGCAGGATGCATGGTAAACTTGTCGTTTATGGCAACTCCGGTTTTAATTCAAGGAGCATTGCCCAGAAAAGAGCTAAGCGACATGCCGCTGAGTTGAATTTCAAGATCGAAGTTTTTGCGGTTTAATCACTTCGGTTAATGGGCATGAGGGAAATTATCTACTATTCGTATATAGTATTCGATGTGGCTTTTGCCTTCGTCCTGGTATAACTTGTTTATAAAATTCGTACTAAAGATTAAAAAATTAAAATAAGACTATGAAAACAAAACTTGATTTATCCACCCTTATCAAATATTTAGAGTATATTTTATTTGCAATCGTATTCCACACGCTTATTGTTGGTGACGATTTTGTTGTAATGTTATCCGCAGCCGCAATTGGTTCTTATATCTTCTGCGAAACTTCGGATTTAAAAGATTATAATGATAAAATTTTGGGACAATTGAATGAGATAAATAAAAACTTCGATTATAAAATAGATTTAGAAGGTTGTGCAATTGGCAGTTTTATTTATGAACATAGAGATGATGTCTCAATTAATAAAGAACTGTGTTTTAAGTTGGGCATAAATGCGCTTGGAAGAAACGCAGTAATTATAAGCGAACTTGATAGGCTTTATCAGGTTGAACATAGTGCTAACAACGATTAACATGGAATCAGAAGCTGTTCAGATTACTAAAATTATTTGCACAACAATTATTGGAATCGTAATCATCTATATTATATATAAGTTAATCAACGAAAAAATGTCAAAAAACCGCATTACAAATATTGACGAAGTAAAAGAGTCTGTTAACATCGTTGATGTTATTGGAGCTCATGTTACATTGAAGAAGGCAGGCAGCCGGTATATAGGGCTGTGTCCTTTTCATGATGAGAAGACTCCGAGCTTCAGCGTTATTCCTGCCGGCAATTTTTACAAATGCTTCGGATGCGGTAAGGGTGGAGACGGGATCTCGTTTATACAGGATTATTTGCGCAAAGGATTTATCGAGACAATTGAATACCTGGCCGAGAAGAACAACATCATTCTGCAGCGGGAAGAAAACAGTACCGTTTCGCAGGAGTCAATTGACGAACTGGACGATATGCGCCGCATGACGGATTGGGCTTTTAAGAAGTACTTCAACCGTTTTCTCGATTGCAAGGTTACGGACCTGCCGGCAGAGACGTTATATAACCGGAAGTTGACCGAAGACACCATGCTGCAGTGGCAGCTGGGATATGCGCCTGATGAATGGCAGTTTCTTTCCGAAACGATTTTGGAGAAAGGCAAATGGGAAATCGGTCAGAAGCTGGGACTCATAAAGGTTTCCGTGACTGTTGACGGTACCCAGGGAAAAACGTATGATTCTTTTCGCAATCGCATCATTTTCCCTATTCACGATCACAAGGGCGCTGTGATCGGTTTTGGCGGCCGGGATTTAAGCGGAAACGAAAAGGTTGGGAAATACATCAACAGTTCCGACAGTCGTTTATATAACAAATCTGCCGTGTTATATGGCCTGTACTTCGCGCAGAAGTCAATACGTAGCAAGGATTTTAATTGTGCAATTCTTACCGAGGGTTATCTCGATGTGATATCTCTTCATCAGAACGGTGTGACGAATGCCGTTGCATCGAGCGGAACATCATTTACCGAAGACCAGGCGAAGTTGCTGAAGAAGTATACTGATCATGTCATCATCATACGGGATGGCGATAAGCCCGGACAAAAAGCTGCTCTCCGGGACATTGATATTTTGCTGCAACACGGATTTAAGGTTGAGGTATTCGTGCTGCCGGCAGAACATGATCCGGATTCGTGGGTGAATTCACTAAACGAAGAAGACCGAGGCAAAGCATTTGAAATCGTTAGTTCCGGAGTGCAAAGTGCTGTGATGTGGAAGGCTGATCAATTGATGAAAACAGCTAAGAATGATCTGGATTCGGTTGCAATGGCAGTTGGACATGTGGCTGAAATGCTTGCTAACATTGAAAATATTTTCAAGCGAACTCCATTTGTTGAAGCGATCGCGAAGAAGTATAAGATCAAAAAGAGTGAGCTTGTTAATGAAATCAAGGCCATTATTGAGGAAGAAGAAGAGTACCAGGTTGTTGATGAGAATTCTTATGCCCTTCCGAAGTGGGTTAATAAAGATCATTATTCTAATTACGGATTTGACGAGCGCATCGAGGGTAATCATACCGGGTACTATTTCGGAACTACGAATACACTGGCCAGATATACAAATTTCGTTTGTAAACCATTGTTTCACATATACAGCAAGCAGGACAATAAGCGAATGATCGAGATCACGAACGGCAACCAAACGAAGATTTTGGAAATGCCGAGTAAGTCGCTGATCAGCCTGGACCAGTTCCGGAGCACTGTGTTCGATGAAGGGTTCTTTGTGTGTGAAGGAAATTTCACTCAGTCGCATCTTTTAAAGATTATTGGCAAGCTCGGCCGCCAATTCCCGATGTGTTATGAATTGAAAACACTTGGCTGGCAACCGGAAGGATTTTGGGCATATTCCAATTTCGCCTACAATGGCGAGCTGAAGAAGTTTGATGAAATGGGTATTGTCGAGATTCATGATCAAAAGTTTCTCTCCCTGAGCGTAAGCAAGGTGCAGTCTGATGTGAGAGCCGAAGAAGACATATACGAGAACGACCGGTACCTGAAGTATAGTGAGCCGCCGATATCGTTCTCAGAGTGGAGTGAATTGATGGTAAAAGTTTATGATGAAAATGCATGGATGGGAATTGCATTCGCCATCATGACGATTTTCCGGGATATTGTTTTTAAGGAAACCAAAGTTCCGCATCTATATGCTTATGGAGCGGTGCAGGCTGGTAAGAGTGAATTCGGAGAGTCGATCAGCAACCTGTTCTTTAACCAGATGCCGGCATTCAATTTGAACCAGGGAACAGACTTTGCGTTCTTCTCCCGGATGGAACGCTTTAGGAATTGTCCGAATGCATTGAATGAATTTGATGAGAATGGAATTAAGGAAGAATGGTTTCGTGCCATCAAGGCTGCATACGATGGCGAAGGCCGTGAAAAAGGTCGTGGTGGTAAAGAGGGAAAGACCCGGACGCAGAAGATATGGTGCTCGATTGTTCTTATGGGGCAATACCTGAGTACGAAGGATGATAACTCTGTGTTGAGTCGTTGTATTCCGCTTGCATTCAAAGAAAACAACGCACGAAGCGAAGAACAGATTCAGAATTTCAGGAAGCTGAAGGAGCTGGAGAAAAAAGGATTGAGCGGGGCTCTTGTGGAGCTGCTGAAGCTCCGTGAAACGATTGCCAAAGAATATGCAGGTACGTTCAGCCGGTTGCAGCGAAGATTGTTGAATGAATTGCAGAGTGAAGGTAAATCGGTTAAGAGCAGGATCCTGAAAAATATTGCCGCTCCCATGGCAATAATTGAATTGACGAGTGAATATTTGAAATTACCGTTTACCAAGGATCAATTTTATTCCTACGGAAAAAACATGATTGAGCGGGTGAATGAAATTATAAGCGAGAGTAATTCACTGGCTGAGTTCTGGCGGACCGTCGAATTTCTACTTGACCGGTCGGAGATCACTGATGGCATTGAATTTAAGATTGAGACTCTTCGCGAAGTAAATGTCGCAGTGGACCGGGAGTCGAACCAGGTGAAACAATTCGAAGAGCCGAAGAAGCTGTTGTTTGTTCGCCTGAATACCCTTCACAATTTATTCGCCGATGTTTTCAAGAAGAAGAATAACAAGACAGCTCCGAATCTGGAAACGATTCGACTGTATATGAAGGACCAGGCTTATTGGATAGGTACCGTTTCGAACAGCCGGTTTAAGACGAAGGAAGGCAAGACGGCGATCACGAGCTGCGTGGTTCTAGACTATGACAAGCTGCGTGTGAACATGGAGCGGTTCAGCGAAGACGAAACCGATGATAGAAAAAGCGTGACGATTAAAGGAATGCTTGTGGGTGATTCGCAGAATGTGGCTGGTACGGTGAAAGCGAGGATGATTACCCTGGTGCAGACGAATACGCTTCCAACCAAGACAGAAAGTTTTTATTACACACTTTACTTCCCGAAGATTGACGATGTGAACGGGTTGGTTGATCGTACTCATCTTGAAGTTACAGGTATGCTGTCGGAGAAGGAATTAAAGGGGCCGACTGGATTTTACTGGAGAAGGAATATTGATGTGACGGAGTTTAAGTTTGTGGATGAGAATGGTCCGCAGAGTGTGGAGAAGGTGGAAGATAATGAGCCGTTTTGAAAAGAAATTAAAATGACTGTACGTGAAATGTTGATATTAATGATGTCGGGAGAAATTGATAATGTTACTCTTCCACGAGAATCAGGCTGGAATTTGATTTCGGCAATGATAAATAATTCATCAATTGCTAATTGGAAGATTGTAATTAATGAACCGGCAGGGAAAACTGTTTTTACGAAAATCAAATGATAGACAATTCGATGCCTGCAGCGGCAATAGCTACTACAATTATTCGATGCCAGAGTTTAGTTAAAAGCATTTATGGTGATGAATATAAAGACAAAGTTGAGATATATTTAAATGTTCTCAGAGGACATAACATTTCTAATAATACTAAAAATCTATTGGAATCATTGATTTTAATATTATCTGAAGAAGATGTGATTGGGAATGGCAGTATAATGATAATGTTTATTGCTGCATATGCAGAAAGTGTTGAATTTAAAAAATAAGAATTTTAAAATGGAATTAATATGAGTACAGGATGGGAAAACCACGAACCCGCACCATTAGAATATTTCCACAACCGGTTGCATGAATTGTTTCATGAATTTAAATTGAGCAAAGGAAAGGACATTAAAGTTCTTATGGATGGTTCAGATTTTCATAAGATAATTGCACAGGCAAAAACCGAAACCTATAGGAAATATCCGAAGCAGGTGAGTTCAAAGGCGATTCTAA
>CAZAON010000179.1:0-2400 GCA_964486655.1 uncultured Flavobacteriales bacterium | reverse complement strand
CTCAGACTGAAAACACCGACAATAAAGCCGATCCATTGCCGGAGAGTACTGACAAATTACATGAGAGTTTTACGGTTGAATTCTGGATATCGCCCGTCAACTATAAAGGGTATAAGCTTGATGGGGACAAATTGATTTTATTCGGAATCGAATTTCCGGATCAGGTGAGGCTATATTCAGTCAAAGATAAATTGTGGATTAAGTATGAAAATGATTTTTTTGAATTAGAGTCGAACAATGGATTTGAATCTTTCATTCAGGCTAATGCTATACCAACGGAATTAAAATGATTTCATTCGAAAAATACCATGGGACGGGCAACGATTTTATTATGATCGATGACAGAGATTCCCGTTTAAACCCAGACACGGAAACGATTCGTTTAATGTGTGACAGGCATTTTGGAATCGGAGCCGACGGACTTATCCTCATCAGGAAAGCGGAAGGCTATGATTTTGAAATGGTCTATTATAATTCAGACGGAAACAGGGGTTCCATGTGCGGTAACGGTGGAAGATGCAGTGTCGCATTTGCCAGTGAACTCGGTCTTGTAAAGGACGAAGCCGATTTTCTTGCTTATGACGGGCGGCATAAAGCAAAGATCATTTCCCGTAAACCTTATGTAATCAGGTTGCATATGAATGATGTCAAGGAAATTGAAAATGCAGGCACTTTTAGTTTTTTAAATACGGGGTCACCTCATTACGTGGAATTCAGGAAGAATGTAAGCGACATGGATGTAGTCGTTGAGGGCCGAAAAGTCAGGTACAATGAACGATTCAGAACCGAAGGTACCAATGTCAATTTTGTTGAACCGGAAAATGGTCAACTGAATATCAGAACCTATGAGAGGGGTGTTGAAGATGAAACATTATCATGCGGAACGGGAGTGACGGCTTCGGTAATTGCGGCTGCACAGAATGGTATAATTACTTCCTCGCCCGGAAGAGTTTTTACTCCCGGAGGAAGCTTGATGGTACACTTTGTTAAGGATGGAAACGGATACAGTGATATCTGGCTTGAGGGAGAGGCAGTGCGGGTGTTCTCAGGGGTTTATTAAAAGTCCATATTTTGGCAAAGGGGAACGGATTTTTTTCACGGTTTGAATGTTTGTAATTTTTATTCCTGTTGACAGGGCTTATTCTTTACGGGCTATTATCTTTTGTACATTCGTGCAAACAAATTTAAAGTATGCAATTAGTAGGGGAATTAATACAACTCAGAGCTTTGGAGCCGGAAGATTTGAACCGTTTATACCGGTGGGAAAATGACAGTTCAGTCTGGAGTGTAAGCGGTACACTGATGCCGTTTTCGAAATTTGTTTTGGAAGAATTCGTAAATCAGGCTCACCAGGATATTTATACGAACAAACAGTTACGACTCATCATCGATTTGAAGTACTTCGATGAAGACGATAATCTTTCTGACGAAGTTCATTCTATAGGATGCGTTGACCTGTTTGATTTTGATCCGAAGAATAAGAGAGCGGGTGTCGGAATACTCATTGCCGACAGGAAGGACAGGGGTAAAGGCTATGCGACGGAAGCATTGCATCTGATAATGGATTATGGTTTTGAAATTCTTGATCTGCATCAAATCTATTCGAATGTCCGCGTCGATAATGAAAACAGTGTGGCATTATTCAAACGTGTAGGATTCGAAATAACCGGATTGAAACAGGATTGGATATACGATCATGGTAAATTCTATGATGAATATACCATGCAGTATATTAAGAAGAGCTAATCATTTAAAATGATTCTTATAAGCAGGCAACATCTATTGCTGATAATTTTTTTAACAATGACTGCCTGCAGGTCATCTGAGAAAAGTGAACTTCAATATGCTTCACTCGACGACAGTACGACTTATGTTGGAATTTCAACATGCAGAAATTGCCATGAGGATAAATACCGTACATATATTGAGACGGGGATGGGAATGTCATTTGACGTTGCTACAAGGAAGAAATCGTCGGCAGTATTTGGAAAGGATGTAGTCTATGACCGATATAAAGATCTTGGATATCATCCTTTCCTGAAAAATGACTCACTGTATTTTACTGAGTTTCGTATAAGCAATCATGATACGGTATTCGAGCGGACGGAAAAAGTATCATGGGTAGTAGGATCGGGTCAGCACACTAATTCACACCTTGCAAATTTTAACGGTTATGTTTACCAGCTCCCATTGACATTCTATACTCAGAAGAAGCAATGGGATTTACCGCCCGGTTTTGAGAACGGGCATAATACCAGATTTTCAAGGGCAATCGGACTTGAGTGCATGAGTTGTCACAATGCATATCCCAATTTTGTTCAGGGTTCAGAAAACAAATATGAATTTGTCGCAAACGGTATAGATTGCGAGCGTTGTCACGGGCCCGGTAGTAAACACGTT
>CAZAON010000178.1:0-1895 GCA_964486655.1 uncultured Flavobacteriales bacterium | reverse complement strand
CATGCATTTGATAAATTCCCAAAAGGAACAATTCATTTTATCGCTATATCAAACAGTGAGAATTCTAAAAACAAAAAACCTTTCGTAGTAATCAAACACAAAGGACATTATTTGATTGGAGAAGATAATGGAATTTTCAGTCTTGTAATTGGTCAGGCAGAGAAAGAAGTGATACGACTGCCGATTGAAAACAAACTAAAGAGAAAGGATATTTATCTTTCATTTACAGATGTAATTAAAAAAGTCTCAGAGGGAGAATTTGAATCATTGGGAGAGCCGGAGAAAGAAATAGTTCAAAGTTATCTTCCTCAACCGGCGGTAGACAACATTAGTATTCGCGGTTCAATTATTTTTGTCGACTCTTTTGGCAATGCAATTCTGAATGTATCGAGGGCATTATTTGAGAACGAACGAAAAAGCAGGAAGTTTTCAATCAAATTCAGGAAATCTCAATATGAAGTTTTTGAAATATGTAATTCATACAATGATGTAGATAACGGGGAAATGGTTGCCTTTTTTAATCAGGACGACTTTTTGGAAATCGCTTTAAACAGAGAATCGGCTTCAAAACTGCTTGGATTAAGAGTTATGGACCCGGTACGGATTGAATTTGATGATAGTTCGAATAGTTAAAATGACCTTTGATGACCATAAACTTGATGAGTTTATGAGTCTTTTTAATGCGGTAAGGGCTCAAATAGCCTCATTTCCGGGTTGCAGGGAACTAAGGATCTATTCAGAAATTAACGATAAAACTGTCATTTTCACGTATTCTGAGTGGGAATCTGAAGCGGATCTTAATAATTACAGAAATTCGCCGCTTTTCAAAAGTACCTGGTCTAAAACTAAAAAACTCTTCAAAGCTGCACCAGATGCGTGGAGTATGAGCATTGCCGGTTAAAAAAATGTTGAAAAAATTTTCTGACTTTTAAAAACGAGGCCTTTTTTCGCTTAATATTGCTAATGTAACGTGTAAGTGAAGGTGATTAAATCTTCTGTACGATTGGCAGAAGTTTTATTATTATCCACCCTGCCTAAACTCACATTTACATAAGTAATTAATAAAGTGAAGTATTTGCTATTATTTTTAGCAGATAATTCCCAAAGTAGTACCCTCTAAAAATTCAACTCAATAAATCATGACAAAAACCATGTACAAACCATTTCGGACTGTAGTGTCGCGCGGAATCTTTTTATTCCTGCTAGTGTTTACTCTTATTGGAGTAAAAGAATCGAAAGCGTCTCACGCTACCGGAGCGGACCTGACGTATACGTCTCTCGGAAACAACCAGTATTTAGTTACATTCTCCTTTTACAGGGATTGTTTTGGTATCCCTGCACCTACTACGCAGCCTCTGACTGTTTCATCAACACTCTGTAATTTCAATCAGAGCTTCACGATGGATCAGGTACCGGGAACAGGACAGGAAATTACTCATCCATGTTCTACTGTAAGTACAACTTGCAGCGGAGGTTCTCAACCGGGTATTCAGTTATATGAATACACAGTTGTTGTTACATTATCGGGTCCTTGTGCAGACTGGCAATTCAATGCCTCTGTAAGTGCAAGGAACGCTGCTGTAACTACTATTGTTAATCCGGACAGCTACAACTTATATGTTGACGCATTCCTGAATAACACAACTTCAGAAAACAGCTCACCTGATTTTACCATCGATCCAATCGCATTCGTTTGCGCGGGTCAGGTAAATAATATTAACCACGGAGTAATTGACCCGGAAGGTGACTCGCTGGTTTATTCATTTGTGACTCCTCGAAGTGATGCTAACACATCTCTTCCTTATGAAGTAGGTTATTCAGTTCAGGATCCATTATCTTCCAGTCCAGGAGTGAGTATTGACCCTCTTACCGGAGACATCATCATGACTCCTACA
>CAZAON010000177.1:0-2662 GCA_964486655.1 uncultured Flavobacteriales bacterium | reverse complement strand
GATGAATTCAGCAGCCCTTCGGTTACGACTTCAAAGCCGAGCACCTTGTTTGCGCTGCTGAGCCAGAACACAACGAAGCGTTCACGAACATGGTCTGTGAATAGTGATCGGTAGTTGTTGAAGATGTCGATAGGCGCGGATACCTTGACGTTCCGTACACCGTTGAATTCAGGGGCAAGTTCGATGGACTCTTTGAACCTCCAGCTGACAGTGCGAATTGCATACTTCATAAGATCTCCGAGATGGTGGGTGGTTTGTTCTCGGATTCTTATACCTTTAAATAATCCTTATATGACAATTGAAATACGTAAACACGGTATTGAAATCAAACGACGAAGAATCCATATTGAGCCGAAAAGGAGGGAGTATGGACATTCTCGAAAAGTTACAGGCTCTTGAACCGGAGCGAAAACGACAAATTATCAATATCCTGCTTGGTCACGCAAAGAAACTCCAGATGGACCCAGAAACAAAAATACTGACCCAGTGGCTAGAAGAGGACCCAGAAAGAGGACCCGTAAATGAGCCTCCATCCGAACCAGTACCTAACTCCTTGCACGCCTGAGCCTCTCGACGGAGACTGGGAAACAAATCCCACGAATCCAGGATGACGCCGCGTTTCTATAGGATTTTTTTAGAAATATATTTAGGCTCCTTCTGCGATTTTGCTCTTCGATGGTGAATCCCATATATTTTTTATGGAAAAATTACCGCTTACATATGGCCGTTGGGTCATTTTTGATACTGAAAGGGTAGTTGTTGAGTTGCATTTCATAGCGAAATGCTGACAAATTAGAATTCATTTAATGACAAAAGTGAACCAGTGCTAATGCCTTGAATGCCAAGTACTTAGCTTTCTTTTGATTGAAAAACGCATGTAAATAGATTACATTATTGCTGAATTGGATCCGCAGGGATGGCGAGATATCGTTATGCTGCGGATTTTTTGTTTAATAAAAAATACATGATTTGTGATTAAAATAATAGATCAAAAAGAATTCCTTAGAAGTTTTGCTGTAAGACCAAATGGGTCATTGAATATATTTTTGGGAGCCGGTTCATCGGTTGAAGCGAATATACCAACAGCTGACATGTTGACTTGGCAGTTTAAACGTAAACTATTCTGCGAAGCGAACAATGTAAGGGAAGAAAAATTCAAGGACTTGGGAACCGAAAGAAATAGAAATATGATTCAAAATTATTTTGAATCAAAAAATGGTTACCCAACCCTTTACGATGATTCTGAATATTCATTTTATTTCGAAAAATGTTATCCAAATTCGATTGATAGAAAAGCTTTTATCCAACGCATTGTTCAAGGGAAAAAGCCTTCAATTGGACATTTGTGCCTAGGTGTCCTTTTTGACACAAATAAATTGGATCATATCTGGACAACCAATTTCGATGAATTAATAGAAGGTGGGATCAAGAGTATTAATATCGCATCTAGTTATGAAGTCATTTCTCCGGATAATAAGCATCAATTAACCAGTTTAAACAAACTTCAGAGAGTTATTAAACTTCATGGTGATTATCGATATGATCGTTTGAATAACACTTCAAATGAATTGCAAAAATTAGAAAATGATTTGCATCAATATTTTGCCGACACTCAATCGCAATCTGGATTGATTGTTGTGGGGTATAGTGGAAATGATAAATCAGTATTAACAGCATTTGAGGAAACAATAAAAAACGATAATGCTTTTCCTTATGGATTATACTGGTGTATCCGCAAGGGCGAAACACCAAACCAACATGTAGTGGAACTAATTGAAAATATTAACTCAAAAAGTGAAGAAAAAATATCGGGGTTTATAGAGATTGATAGTTTTGATGATTTTCTATTTGACCTTTATATTGCTAATGGAAAATTCTACGCTGATATTGAAAATATCTCAAAAAATAGACTAGATAAGCGCAGAGTATATACATCACCACAAATATCTAATAATTTTACTCCAATTAAATTGAATGGAATAAAAGCAACCTATTATCCTCAGAGCGTTTACAGTTTCAAGACTGATTTGGGGGGTTGGAAAGAATTGAGGGGAATGATCTCTGGGAAACCAATAAAAGCAGCTCTCTCAAAAGGTAATACATTAGCATTTGCTAATACAGACATAATAAGAGAGGTTTTTGAAGGAAGAATAAAGTCTGAAATTGTTACAATTGATATTGATGAAAGTACCATATACAAACAAGACTCATTTTTCACTGGACTTATATATGATTTAATTGAGTTCAATCTAATATCAGTGTGTAATTTGAATAAAGTACAATCAAACACTTTCAATAAATATTATTCTGTTAAGCATTCAGTATCACAGTCAGAACTTATAAAATACTCTATTAAAACAAATGCACTAATTTATGAAGCGGTTGAAATCCAGATTGAATTTCATAATAAGGAGCTATTTTTAACGTTACTTCCATCGATTCATATTGATGGTGGCAATAAATTAACACATGTTGAAAAACAAAATTTGGCAAATAAGATATTCTCTAATCGCAGAAATGATATTGTGAATGAAAGAGGAAAACTTTGGATTGACCTTTTTAAAAATGGAAATGATACAATTCTTTTTTCTCTGGACTCTTTTAAAATAGAATTTGAATCAAATTATTCAAGTGCAGGAATACCGGTATCCAAAACGCATAG
>CAZAON010000176.1:0-7923 GCA_964486655.1 uncultured Flavobacteriales bacterium | reverse complement strand
CTTCAGCCATTGAACCTTACCAGGGAGCGGCTACGGGAGTAGGCGGAATCAATCGCGATATATTTACTATGGGAGCAAGGCCGATTGCCCAGCTCAACTCTTTGCGATTTGGAAATCCGAATCTGGAAAAAACACGCTGGCTTTTACGCGGTGTCGTGAAAGGAATCGGTGATTACGGAAATGCATTTGGAGTTCCGACTGTTGGTGGTGAATTATTCTTTGACGATTGTTATAATATCAATCCTCTGGTGAATGCCATGTCAGCCGGCATCGTACAGACCGGAAAAACTGTTTCGGCAACTTCGTATGGTATAGGCAACCCTGTTTTTATTGTGGGTTCTGCTACCGGTAAGGACGGAATTCACGGTGCTACATTCGCTTCGGGCGATCTGCACGAAGACTCGGCCGAAGATCTTCCTTCGGTGCAGGTTGGAGATCCGTTTACGGAGAAGTTACTTCTTGAGGCATCTCTCGAAGTGATTGCAACGGGGGCAGTAATAGGTATGCAGGATATGGGTGCGGCGGGAATTATTTGTTCGACATCGGAAATGTCCGCTAAAGGCAAACACGGAATGAATATCTGGCTGGAGAAGGTTCCTGTTCGCCAGAAAAATATGCAGCCATGGGAAATACTGTTAAGTGAATCGCAGGAAAGAATGCTCATTGTTGTAATGAAGGGCCGAGAGAAAGACGTGTTGCGAGTGTTCGACAAATGGGATCTGAATTGTGTTCAGATAGGAGAGGTTACTTCGGGTAATCAGCTTAAGTTCTCGATGAATGGCGAACTCATTGCTAATGTTCCGGCCGAATCTCTTGTTCTCGGCGGAGGAGCTCCGGTTTATGAACGCGAATATTCAATGCCCGCATACTATCATGAGAACAAACGTTTCTCAATCGATTCTGTCGAAGAGCCCGAGAACCTGAAAGTTGTTGCGGATTTTCTTTTGTCTCATCCGAATATCGCCTCTAAGAAATGGGTCTATAATCAGTACGATTCCATGGTTGGAACCGTTAACATGAGTACCAACAATCCTTCCGATGCCGCGGTAATCGATGTGAGAGGAACGGGAAGAGCGATTGCACTCACGGTTGATTGTAATTCAAGATACGTTCATGCAGATCCTGAACAGGGATGTGCAATTGCAGTGGCTGAAGCAGCGAGAAATATTGTTTGCAGCGGAGGATTACCATCCGCTATTACGAATTGTCTCAATTTCGGTAACCCTTACAATAAAGAAGTTTACTGGCAATTCGTTCAGGCCATTAAAGGAATGGGCAAGGCTTGCCGTAAATTCCAGACTCCGGTTACGGGCGGTAATGTCAGTTTCTATAACCAGAGTTCCGACGAAGGTCCGGTTTTCCCAACACCGACAATCGGCATGCTGGGAGTACTCGACCGTAAAGAAGATCACATGACCCTGCATTTTAAAAATACGGGCGACAGTATCTTTATGATCGGGGCTTCGATGAACGATATCAGTTCGTCTGAATATTTGTATTCATATCATAAAATAAAAAAATCACCTGCACCATTTTTCGATCTCGATATTGAGTTATCCGTTCAGCAGGTTGTGAGACATCTTGTAAAAAATAAACTTGTTGAATCGGCTCACGATGTTTCCGACGGAGGACTATTCATTGCATTGGCAGAATCAGCAATGCCGAATAACTTCGGATTCGCGATTGAAACAGATTTTGATTGCCGTGCCGATGCTTTCCTTTTCGGTGAAGCTCAGAGCAGGGTAGTGGTTTCAGTAAAGAGCAATAAGCTGGATGAATTCGTTGACTACCTCGCGGCTGCTGATGTTGAATTTTCAAATCTTGGAACAGTAACAGAAGGTCCGATCATTATCGACGAAGAACCATTCGGACATATTTCAGATGCGAAAGAGCTTTATGATAATGCGATTGGGAAGATGATGGGTTGAGTTCCTAGTACCAAGTATAAAGTACAAAGTACAAAGTACCAAGTACAAAGTACAAAGTATGCAGCATGTCGCCTTTGATACTTTGTACTTGATACTTGATACTTGATACTTGATACTTTGTACTCAGTACTCAGTACTCTGTACTATTTCTTCTCTTTCTCTAACTCATGCTGAATAAAATCCCTGATCTTCTCAGTATCCAGTCTCTTTGCAATGATTCTTTTTTGATCATCTAAAAGATAAATAACCGGAGTGGAGTATATGTCGTAGTAGGCACGGAAATTTGTCTGGTTGTAGAGGTCGGATACGTTGATCCATTTTAGTTTATGATCGCGGATAAATTTTTTCCAGAGTTCAACATCTGATTCGATACCTACTGAAAACACTTCGATTGAAACGCCTTTTGTTTTAACGCTGTCGTAGTACTGACTGAGTTTAGGAATTTCAGTCTTACAATGGCTGCATGTCGGATCCCAGAAGGCAAGTATGGTGTATTTGGTTTTTATATCATAGAGGGTATGCATCTTCAAAGCCGTGTCGGGCATGGCGAGATTATGTGCAGGTGTTCCAAGAATGTTTGGCTTTATTTTCTGAACGCGTTCATAAATTTTGGCTTTCAGAGTTGAATCTGCCCAGAACGCGTCATTCGTAAGATAGTATCGTTCTGCAATGTGAACGAAAACTTTATCGTATCCCATGATATTGGAAGTCTCGTAATAATTTGCCAGTGTGGCTACAGAGTATTTGAAAACTTCCTTATTAGCCCTTGATTTTTCAATGACTGTATCGACCGAAGGAATAATCGAGTCGGGCAGAGGCACTGTAAGTTGCTGGGTATAGGTTTTAATTTTATTGTAAAAGATCGGTGTGCGAAGAAGTCTTTCATCACTGAAATCCACATTATCGAAGTAATGCATCTTATAATAACGGAACTGAAAAGTAGAATCTATTTTTCCGTTTGCATCTTTCGGCGCTTCGGGAACTTCGGGTTCCTGCATGGTTTTAATGATCTTCGCCATGAATGTATTCGGGTAATCGGAAAGAATTTTAAGTCTATAATCTTTTACATCTTTATCAAGAGCCGAAATTCTCTTTTTGATGGCTTCGGTAGAATCCTTGTTATCCTTGTTCGCATCAAGTTTGAATTTCAAATCCTGGGAAGCCTTTGTTTTCTCTATAATAAAACGCTGGTGATCATTGAATAATTTGTTTTCAAGCGAACCGGTGACTTTCATGTGCTGTACATAATCAAGTGTATCGGTTTCGATTGTAAACTTCTGTTCGTTTACAATAATCTCGAAATAGGTTTTGCCGGGCATTACTATCAGATATATCCCGCCGGGCAGAGGTTCTTCACCTTTAAAAGTTGCCCAGCCACCTTTGTCCAGTTTAACGGTGTCCCGTACATATTGCTTTTCGCCATAATGATTACCCAGATAAATGGCAGAATCGGTCATTCCGATGATATGAACTTTGATCTCATAGCCTCCGGTTTCTTTTGCATGAGCTGTGAAAACAGAAAGGAGCATTCCGAGGCAAAACAGTAGTTTGTTTTTCATAATTTATAATAGGGATTTTAGGCCAGGCAAATTTAACCCTCTATCATGAAGTAATGATAAACGGCAATTTTAGTTACCCACATATTTATGGAAAACTGACCTTTATACTGAAAATTAACCCAAAAAGGTTGCTTTGGATGATCAGAGGTTTCCGCGAATATCCTGCTCGCGCTCAATCGCTTCAAACAAAGCCTTAAAGTTCCCTTTACCGAACGACTTGGCACCTTTTCTCTGTATGATTTCAAAAAACAGAGTAGGACGGTCTTCAACCGGTTTCGTAAATATCTGCAGCAGATATCCTTCGTCATCGCGATCCACTAAAATTCCAAGTCGGCGAAGCGAATCAATATCCTCATCGATTTTACCTACACGGTCAAGAAGGTCATCATAATAATTTGTTGGAACACGCAAAAAGTCAACGCCCCTGTTTTGTAACTCCGTTACTGTTTTAACTACATCGTTCGTGATGATGGCAATATGCTGAACTCCGGCTCCTCTGTAAAACTCAAGGTATTCGTCGATCTGAGATTTTTTCTTTCCGGCTGCCGGCTCATTGATTGGGAACTTCACATATCCGTTTCCATTTGATACAACCTTACTCATCAGAGAAGAATATTCGGTCGAAATATCTTTATCATCGAATGTGATGATCATCTTAAATCCAAGTACATCTTCATAAAATTTCACCCACTCATTCATTTTGCCAAGCTCTACGTTGCCTACGCAATGATCAACATATTCAAGTCCGACCGGCGTTGTTTTCAACGAAGAAGTAGCCGCCTTATAACCCGGCATGAAAGCTCCTTTATAATTTTTTCTCTCTACGAATGTGTGAATCGTATCACCGTATGTATGGATACTTGCGATTTTTACTTCTCCGAATTCATCGCGAAGTGTCTTAGGCTCTGTATGTGCCCTCGCGCCGCGAGACATAGTTTCATAAAATGATTTTTCAGCGTCATCAACTCCTAATGCTAAAACCTTTACGCCATCGCTGTGTTTTGTAACATGCTGCGTGATTTCAGAATCTGGCATCAGTGAGGTGGTCATTACAAAACGAATTTTTCCCTGTTGCAATACATATGAAGCACGGTCCTTTACTCCGGTCTCAGGGCCTGCATAAGCCACCAGTTTAAAACCGAAAGCGGTTTGATAGAAGTATGCTGCCTGCTTTGCATTACCCACCCAGAATTCAATATGGTCGGTGCCGAGTAAAGGCAGAAAGTCTTTTGAATTATTTTGCATGACGTTTCAGATTTGCTGCAAAAATCGTCATTCTTCATCAAACGTCCAATGGATTCAGCTAAAAATCCGGCTATGACTGACGAAAATCATGCGATTTATGAAGTCGAAAATCAGCGAAACATGAAAAATTTCAACTTCAAATCCCTGAACCCGGGTACGGACTAATACTCAAACCCCACTTTCCCCGTTATTTCTTCCTCGGAGGTGGCTTTACCCCGCGTTCCTTTGCCATTTGCTCCAGTCTCTGCTGAAAGCCTGATTTTTTCACAGGTTTTTTGCGATTCTCCTGGATCTGGGCATGTATCTTTTTCTCATCGATAAAGGCCTTGAATAAATATTGCTGGCCAAATCCGAAGATGTTCGAAAGGAAGTAATAGTAACTAAGTCCGGCCGAATAATTATTGAAGAATCCAAGGAAAAGAATTGGCATCAGGTACATCATCCATTTCATCTGCGGATTTGATGCAGCTGTCATCTGCATGCTCATCTTTGTATAAATGATTGTTGAAATGGTCATGAGCAAGGTAAACAAACTCACATGGGATCCATAGAAGGGTATGTGGAATGGAAGATTTAAAATGGAATCATAAGTAGATAAATCGTCGGCCCATAAAAAACTTTCCTGTCTTAATTCAATCGAAGACGGGAAAAACCGGAACATAGCAATCAGTATCGGCAATTGTAAAAGTCCGGGAATACAGCCACCCAGCGGATTGACACCGGCCTTTTTATAAAGTGCCATCACTTCCTGCTGTTTCTTCATCGGATCATCTTTGAACCGGTCGTTAATCTCCGTCATTTCAGGCTGAAGCACTTTCATCTTCGCCTGCGATTTAAACGAACCAAAAGTCAGTGGTAAAATAATTACCCTTACCATAATCGTAAGAAGCAAAATGATGATACCGTAGTTCAGATTGAAACTGTTCAGGAAATTAAAAGTTGGAATAACCAGGTAACGGTTAACGAAGCCAAAGATTCCCCATCCGAGCGGAATCAGTTTTTCCAGATTTTGACCCTCAATACTTTCAAGAGTCTGATAATGGTTCGGGCCCAGGTAAAATCTCATTCCGTATGACTGTACTTGTTTTCGTTCATAAGGAAGTGAGAAAGAAGCTGACAGTTTTTTAATTTCAGTAGGCGAATTTTTATCAGTAAGAGTTTCTACCACCGGAGATTCAAAACTGTTATCGGCTATTAAAGCTGCAGTAAAGAACTGTTGTTTGAAAGCGACCCATTTTATTTTGGTTTTCAGGTCAAGTTTTTCATCTTTTGTTTCCGTGATAAAGTCAACGTCTTCATCGGTAAACTTATAATAAATTGTTGTACTTGTACGCTCGGTTTCAATGCTCTTTTCCTGTGTTAAGGGCTGACTCTTCCAGTCCACATTCAGATAGGAAGCATTCGTGCCTATCACATCCTGTAATCCGACAATATTAATATTAAAGCCAAGCAGGTAAGAATTATCCGGCAATGAATAAGTGTATTGAATATACTTATTATCACCGGCCATTAAACGAAGATTCGCTTCGTTTTTATTTTTAGAATCAACAGATTGAAAGAACAGTTTATTCGTATTAATAATTCTGTTTTGAGCGGATAGACTGATATTGAAAGTGGAAGAATCGCTATTGAGCAAATACAGTGGCTTTTTTTCCCAGGTCTTATAGTTCTTCAGTTCCGCACTTTTAATCTTACCGCCTTTTGAAGAAATAATTACTTTGATGAGATTATTTTCTAGTGTAAAGAACTCTTCTGTTCCGGTAGCGGCAGATGAAAAGTCTCCTAAAAGTTCTTTGGATTTTTCAAGGGCTGCAGAATCAGAAAGCTGTACAGTATCGGTAACGACCTGACTTGCCTGAGCTGCGGCGGCTTCACGTCTGGAGGCTTCTACTTTTGCTATTGAATCACGTGTTGCCCGTTGCGCCTGAATTTCCTGCTCACTAGGTTGAGTGTAAATCGAATAACCTATGATGATCAGACCGATGAGCACGAGCCCGATTATCGAATTTCTATCCATGTATGGTATTTAAAAAGGTGGGCAAAGATAGAAAAATAGAAGAATGATGAATGACTAATAGGTGATTGAGGTAGAGTGCACATTACCAGCACTCTGCAAGGAGAAACGGGCTCAAACAACTGTAATAAAAAAAGGCCCCCGAAGGAGCCTTTGAATTTTTAGGAGAAGGGAGTCAGATTTGGATGATTCACCCGAAACCCGAACCTGTTAATTTTTGAGGAACTTAATCTGTCTGCTTGATTCATTATCATTTTTAATGCGGATATAATACACGCCATTCGGCAATGTGCTTATATCTGATTTAATAGTATTGAATCCTTTTAACGCTTCATGGTTTTCTTCTTTAACGATTTTTCCTAAAACATCCAACCATTGAATTGTTATTGTTGCATCAGAGTATTCATAGAAAGAACTGAAAATAGTATTCTTACCCGGATTTGGATATACTTTCAATTCGTCTTTTCCAACTGCGCAGTTTATAGCGATAGGATCAGAGTAGCTGAACTTGCCGTCGATATCAACCTGTTTCAAACGATAGTATCTTACTTCCTGGCAATGATCATGGTCAATAAGCGAATAGGCTCGTTTCTCAGAAGTTGTTCCAGCACCATATCCTCTGACAGTTCCAATGGAAGTAAACTCATTGCCGTTAATACTTCTTTCAACTTCGAAATATTCGTTGTTGGTCTCAGAAGCAGTTTCCCAGCTGCAAAGTATTTCTTCCCCTTTTGGTTCTGCACTAAAATAAATTAGTTCAATCGGCAAAGTAGTGATTGCCTGAACAGTCGCATAATAGTGATTGAATGATGTTGGTGCTGTTGCAGGTATGTTAAATGCATTTCTTCTGGTGATGGCAGCAGTACTGGTGTTTACGCAGGTACCGATAAGTCCCCATGAAGCCTGAAGTAACGGATTCGAAACTAACGGCGCGTAACCTACAGTCCATGCAACACCGCCTGCAGTGTTTGTTCCTCCAGTATTATATAACGTGACATTATATGCGCCGTTGAAGTTCGCTGCAGATCTTGAGAATGCCCAGTAACCGTTGTCAAATATTTGCTGATCATACCAGGTTGTGAATGAAAGAGCGGCAGGAACAACAGCACAGAAGTCAGGTGCTAATGGTCCGTTTGGCGGAGCAGCAGACCATGTATCGAACCATGCAAGAAGATCA
>CAZAON010000175.1:0-16442 GCA_964486655.1 uncultured Flavobacteriales bacterium | reverse complement strand
TGCTTCATTTCTTCAAAATCCTTTTCCGTTTCGCCGGGATAACCGGTGATGAGTGTGGTTCGAATGGCTATACCCGGTACTTTGTCGCGAATGGTATTTACAAGGTCGATTGTCTTCTGCTTCGTCGTTCCCCGGCGCATGCTTTTCAGCATATTATCGGTGATGTGTTGAAGCGGCATGTCCAAATACTTGCATATGTTTTCCCTTTCGTTCATCACATCTAAAATATCGAGAGGGAATCCGCTTGGGAATGCATAGTGCAGGCGGATCCATTCAATACCATCTACGTCGGAAAGTTTCCGTAATAGTTCTGAAAGATTTCTCTTCCCGTAAATGTCCAGTCCGTAATAGGTAAGATCCTGCGCGATAAGGATAAGTTCTTTCACTCCTTTCGCAGCAAGCTGCTTAGCCTGCGCAACAAGTTCTTCGATTGGCGTACTGATGTGTTTACCGCGCATGAGCGGAATGGCACAGAAAGAACAGGGGCGATCGCATCCTTCGGAAACTTTAAAGTAGGCGAAGTGTTGCGGAGTGGTTAGCATTCGCTCACCGACAAGTTCATGTTTATAATCGGCACCGAGTGATTTTAAAAGTTTAGGAAGATCCCGGGTACCGAAAAACGAATCGACGTTGGTGATTTCCTTACTGAGTTCGGGTTTGTAACGTTCACTAAGGCAACCGGTAACGATTAATTTATCAATCTTCCCTTCTTCCTTAGCTTGTGCGAAATTCAAAATTGTATCGATGCTTTCCTGCTTTGCATTATCGATAAATCCGCATGTATTGATGATCACGATTGATGAATCGTCTTCGGTTGACTCGTGGACGACATCAAATTTATTCGCACGCAACTGTCCCATCAGCACTTCGGAATCGTAGATGTTCTTCGAGCAACCGAGAGTGACGACGTTAATTTTGTTTTTCTTAAGGGACTTTGTACGCATTTGTTTCAATTACAAATTACAAATTACGAATTACGAATTACGAATTAAATTTTTTAATGACCAATTCTGAAAATATTTGACACGCCCGATAACTTATAACTCATATCTAATAACTCATAACTCACAACTCATAACTAACTAAACAGCGAATCCACAAACTCCTGCTTATTAAATACCTGCAGGTCTTCCATCTTCTCTCCTACACCAATGTATTTAACCGGAATTTTAAATTCGTCCGATATTCCGATTACAACACCGCCTTTCGCAGTGCCGTCGAGTTTAGTCAGTGCAATAGCATTTACTTCCGTTGCATTGATAAACTGTCTCGCCTGTTCAATTGCATTCTGTCCGGTCGATGCGTCGAGAACCAATAATATTTCATGAGGCGCGTCGGGAATAACTTTTTGCATTACACGTTTGATCTTCGACAACTCATTCATCAGATTGATCTTATTGTGTAATCTTCCTGCCGTGTCAATGATAACAACATCTGCATTTTGAGCGACGCCTGACTGTACCGCATCAAATGCAACGGAAGCAGGATCAGACCCCATGGCTTGCTTCACAATGCCTACGCCGATTCTCTTGCTCCAGATATCCAATTGCTCGACTGCCGCGGCACGAAATGTATCTCCGGCACCGAGTATTACTTTATGTCCGGCCTGCTTAAACTGATAACCCAGTTTGCCAATGGTTGTGGTTTTACCTACACCGTTTACGCCGACGACCATGATGACGTAAGGTTTCTTATCAGGAGGGAGAGTAAAATCTGTGTCGGATAAATTCTGATTCTGTGTCTGTGAAGTGGCAACAGCACCAAGAAGTTCAGCAATTTCTTCTTTTAAAAGATTATTCAATTCACCACTGCTGACATATTTATCCCGCGCCACTCTATCTTCAATCCGTTTGATAATTTTCAATGTCGTTGAGACACCGACATCTGAACTCACGAGAATTTCTTCGAGATTATCCAATACCTCGGCATCGACGGTAGATTTACCGACAACGGCTTTGGCGATTCTCGTAAACAAACCGGTCTTTGTTTTCTCAAGGCCCTTGTCCAGAGTTTCCTTTTTCTCTTTACTGAAAAAACCGAATAGTCCCATCTTTAAATGAAGTCTAAATTACGTGTAAAAAAAAGAGCTCCTTTCGAGGGAAAGAAGCTCATAAATATATCGCTTTGTAAATTACTTCGACTTAAGGAAGTCTTTTACGTGGTCGTTATGGACAACTTCTTCTTTGAACTGGTAAGAGCCGGTTTCAGGATTCTTAGTCATTTTAATGACTTTTGAAAACTCTTTTCCTTTTCCGCTTTTCAGGGTCGCAACAACTTTCTTTGCCATGGTTTCTTAGTATTATTTGATTTCTTTATGAAGAGTCATTTTCTTGAGAATCGGATTGTATTTCTTGATTTCAAGACGCTCAGTTGTGTTCTTTTTGTTCTTAGTGGTGATGTAGCGCGACATACCTGGCATGCCGCTGGTCTTATGCTCTGTGCATTCAAGTATCACCTGTATTCTATTGCCTCTCTTAGCCATTTTTATTCAAAATTTCGGGCTGCAAATATAGTTTTATTATGTTGAATAACAAAGCTGTTTTCTCAAAAAAAGATGAATTATTTGCCTGAATCCATGATAATTGGTTCAGCCATTAATTTCTCGATTTCTGTAGGGTCGACCGGACAGCAATCTGACAGGTTTTCGAAGCCATTGGCCGTTATTAGAATATCATCTTCGATGCGAATGCCAATATTCCACCATTTGCGGTCACAAGGGCTGTTTGGGGGGATATAAATGCCGGGTTCGACTGTTATTACGTTCCCTTCCTTAAGGGGGGTAAACGTACCAACATCATGCACATCAAGCCCCAGATAATGGGACGTTCCGTGCATAAAATAGGTGGAATAGGCAGTTTCCTTATCAATAATTCCCAGATTAAGCAGTCCCTTTTTTATGACCCTGACGGCAGCCTTATGTGGCGACTGAAAGGTATTGCCGATTTTACACTCCTTCAGAGCCGAATCATGAGCTTCCAGAACCAGGTTATAGATGATCTTTTGTTCAGCAGAATATCTTCCATTTACGGGCAAAGTTCTGGTAACATCAGCCGTATATCCATGATACTCTCCTCCCATATCCAATAAAATCAAATCTCCATCCGACAGGGTTCGTCTGTTTGTCTGATAATGGAGTATGCAGGAGTTTTCTCCTCCGCCACAAATGCTGGGATATCCAACATTCTCCGCTCCTTTTCTTTTGAAATAATATTCTCCAACCGCTTCCACCTGGTATTCTGTCATTCCCGGGGATAACGATTTCATCATTTGCTTATGTGCATCGCAGGAAATTGAAATGGCCTTTCTTAATAATACCAACTCCTCTTTTAGTTTAACTTCTCTAAGTTCTGTTATCGTTCTCTTTAATTTATAGGTATCGCCGTTAGAAGGAGGACAATTAAATTTCTGTTTAAAAATTTCGATGAGTGACGACAGATCCAATGTGTCTTTCTTATCATCAATCACTCCCAGTGGCATGGGGCCATAGAGAACCGACTGAAATAATGTATCGCTTAGCGGGAATGAATAAAAATCAGTTGAAAGGAAACAATTCTCTATTCCCGAAATTTCGGATGCATCTTTCATGCTTGCCCTGCGCCCGTTCCATGTCTCTCTTTCTAAATCACGCGGTGGAATAAAAAGAATTTCATCAGATGATAAATCACCTGTTTTAAATTTCTCCTTGAAAATTATCAGTACTGAATTCGGACTATTGAACCCGGTCAGATAATAAAAGTTAGGGTCCTGGTGAAAATCATAATAAACATCATTCGAATAAAGTCTTTCCGGAGCACAAAATAATATGGCCACTGATTTTTCAGGCAACCTCTTGCGAACTTCTTCCCTGCGATTAGAATAAAAACCGGAAGTCAGAAAGTCATTCTCATATCGGTATGGTATCACTTCCTGTGCGAAAAGAGAAGCAGAAGAAAGGCCAATGAAAAGAAGGATGATAAAACGCATTTGTAAAAATAAAAAATGCCGGTACTGTTCGAACCGGCATTTCAAATTAATATCTGAAGAATCAAATGCTGCCTTTGCGAATCGCTTTTTCAATAGCTGCACTGATACCCACTTTATCGATAGTACGGAGAGCTGAAGTAGACACTTTTAACGTAATCCACTCTTTCAGTTCAGGAACATAAAACTTCTTGGTTTGCAGATTCGGATTGAATCTACGCTTCGTTTTCTTATTGGAGAAGGAAACACTGTTCCCTTTCATTGCTTTTTTACCTGTTAAATCGCAAATACGGCCCATAACACATTTTTTTGAGGCGGCAAAGATAGGGTTATTATTGAAGAATGCAAATTGAAAATTGAAGATTTTAGGGGATGAATATAAGAGGTCGGACAGGTAACTTCTGAATGGGACTCGAATGCCGGTTTTTTCAAAATCAATAATTTCGATCAAATTTCGACAATTGCTGCCCGATAAGAAAATTTCACCGGCTAGTTATCGGGCCTCGTCATAGCCTCAATCTATAATCTTCATTCTTCATTTATCCCTAACAACATCTTCCTCAACAAATTCAGGGCATGATTTGAGGTTTCCAGAATAACACGATCCCGGTATCGGCCCAATTGCAGTTTTCGGGTAATTACCTTGTCATGTGTGGCAATGGCCAGCCAGACGGTTCCGACGGGTTTGAGGGTCGTTCCGCCACCCGGACCGGCAATGCCTGATGTGGCAATGGCATAATCTGACTTAAGACGAATGAGTGCATTTTTGGCCATGGCTGTAACCACTTCCTGGCTCACTGCCCCATATGCTTCAAGGAGGTCGACATCTACATTTAATTCTTTTACCTTAATCTCATTCGAATACGCAATGACGGAACCCTGGTAATACTCGCTGCTGCCCGGAACAGACGTAATACGATGCGCAATAAATCCGCCCGTACAACTTTCGGCAGTTGAAATGGTCATTCTCTGCTCGAACAATAATTTGCCGATAAGAACTTCAAGCTTATCATCGTCATAGCCATAAATGAATTCATTAATGATAGGCTTTAGCAGCTCAACCTGTTCGTTCACTTCGAAACGGAGTAATTTTTCTTCCTGTCCGGATGCTGTAATCCTGAGTCTTACCATGCCCGCAGCAGGTAAATAAGCCAGTTTCATATTCGAAGGCAGATTATCTTCCCAATCGGAAATTCTTTCTGAAAGAAAAGACTCGCCTATTCCCTGGGTAAGAATTGTTTTATGAATGATTGGTGGCAGTGAAAATCTGACTTTCAATTCAGGCAGAACACTATCTGTCATTATACCTTTCATTTCAACCGGAACACCGGGCATTGAAATATAAATGACTCCTTTTTCTTCGAACATCATTCCGGGCGCTGTTCCCAACTTATTTATAAGCACTGTACAATTAGCAGGAACCTCTGCCTGTTTACGGTTAATTTCTGTTAATTCTCTTCCCCTGGACTTGAAAATAGATTGAATGATTTCAAGAGACGGTTCATTAAAACGCAAACCGGTGTTAAAATACTTGCATAGGGTCCTCTTGGTTATATCATCTTTCGTTGGACCCAGTCCGCCCGTAATTAAAACTACATTAGCTCTTTTCGCTGCGTCGTTTAAAGTGCTAAGTATCTGCTCTTCATCGTCACCAATTGAAGTTATCTGACGGACTTTAATTCCGATCTCATTCAATTCTTTTCCTATCCACGCGCTATTGGTATCGACGACCTGTCCGATTAGAAGTTCGTCACCAATTGTAATTATTTCCGCATATACCATAGGGTGTAAAAATACTCAACGAAGATCAATTGTAAGTACTTTTTGAAACACTACCTTTGAAAATAACAGGAAAATTCTCTCAGATCAAAACCCTGTTTTTGGGCTGGAAAAGTTCCGGCTCAAAAAATCTTTCAAAAGATTAAAATATCCGATACCCATTCATCGTCCTCTGCTTTATGCCGACGAAAGATGTAACAGTTTCCCTTATGACACAGGCTCAAAATGATTCTATACGAAACGTAGTTCGTGAAAATGGGAAGAGACTTTTTGACTTTATACGTAATCGGGTCGACGGGCAGGAAGAAGCGGAGGATATATATCAGGATGTAATGTTTGAGCTGACAAACGCATATCGCGTCATGCAGCCTATTGAAAAAATGGCGGCCTGGCTTTACAGAGTTGCCAGAAATAAAATAACTGATAAATACAGAAAGAAGCGCCCCGACCGGTTGAATGACATTGCTGTTTACAGCGATGATGAAGACCATTTATACCTGGAAGATTTATTGAAATCGACGGAAGAAAGTCCGGACAAGGATTTCGACCAGGCATTGATACAACAGGCTTTGGAAGAAGCCATGGATGAATTACCACAGGAGCAGCGAGACGTATTTATCAAGCACGAGCTTGAAGGTATGAGCTTTAATGAAATCGCGGAAGAGTCGGGAGTAACGATTAACACGTTACTTTCCAGAAAACGATATGCAGTATTACACCTGAGAGAAAAACTGCGGGACTTATACGAAGAATTAATAATAAAATAATTACAAAAGAAATGAGACATACGTGGAAATTGAAAATTGCATTGCTGGTTGTATTAGCTGTTGCGGCTATGACAGCACTTGTAATGTGGCTGTGGAACTGGTTAATTCCGGAACTCTTTAACGGCCCAATGATTTCCTTCTGGCAGGCATTAGGACTTATGCTTTTATCCAAAATTTTATTCAGAGGATTTTTCGGTATGAAGGGAAAAGGATTACATCAAATGGGACCCTGGAAGGCTCGCTATGATAAGATGTCCCCTGAGGAAAAAGAGAAAGTTCGTGAGCTTTGGAAAAAACGTTGTGGTGGATGGAAATGCGATGATAATGAGTCAAAATCCGAATTATGATGAAACTATAATGAATCCTTAACGGGTTGGACAGATGTTTGATTTATTTAATCATCGTAGAGACACAATGCATGGTGCATCTACGATTAAATAAATCAAACACTTATATTTACAACCTATGAAAAACAAAATCTGGATTCTGGCAATTTTTATTTTGCCATCATGTTCAAGCGGACAATTTAACCTTGGGAAAATCGGTAAAGATTTAGAAAAGGCTGTTAACTCCGGTAAACCTTTAACGAGTCAGGAAATTACCGACGGATTAAAACAAGCCCTTACGATAGGAAGTCAGAATGCTTCAGGCTCGGCTTCAAAACTCGACGGTTATTTTAAAAACCCTCAATTAAAAATCCCCTTCCCTCCTTCCGCAAAAAAAATGGAATCCCAGTTACGTTCACTGGGAATGAACAAACAGGTCGATGATTTCATTCTGACCATGAATCGCGCCGCAGAAGAAGCCGCGAAACAAGCTGCACCCATTTTTGTTGATGCTGTAAAAGGAATGACAATAACCGACGGAATGAATATTTTGAAGGGTGCGGATACGGCCGCGACAGGTTACCTGAGACAAAAAACTTCTTCCGCCCTCTATACAAAATTCAAACCTGTTATTCGTTCAGCCATACAGAAAGTCGATGTTACACGTTACTGGAATCCGCTAATTACTGCCTACAACAAGATTCCATTAGTTGAAAAAATGAACCCCGACCTTGAAGATTACATTACTCAAAAAGCGTTATCCGGATTATTTATTCTCGTCGCCCAGGAAGAAACAAAAATCCGCAAAGACCCCGCTGCCAGGGTGACTGAGCTGTTGAAGAAGGTGTTTGGGAACCAGGGGAAATGAATTACAAATTACGAATTACGAACTACGAACTATGATTTAAATGTCGGTATACAGTATCTAAACAAAAACAAAAGCCGCAACAAATTGTGCGGCTTTTGTTTTTGTGATATAATGCTGAATCTAAATTTTACTAACAGGAAGTAGCAATTTCATCGGGAGAATCCGTAATTTTTAATTCGTAATTCGTAATTAATATTAATACCCAAGTGAAATCTTATCCGGATCTCCTTCATCAGGTCTGATACTCATAACAGGAATCTTCGACTGATTAATTAGTTGCTGTGCAAAATTACCCATGAAAATTCCGGAACCTTCCTGATCTGTCATGATGATCAAAAGATCGGCATTGATCTGGCTGGAGTAATTTAACGTCGTCGTAGGAGAACTATCGGTCTTAAAAATTTTCACTGTATGTGCTACCTCATGTTCTTCAAGGTAAGAAGCGACCTGATGGATCTTAATTTCAAATCTGCGCTGCAAGTCCACATCAGACATGGTCATTAATCCGGCTACGTGAACAATCGAGTTGTAGTGCTTCGCAATCTCAACGGCATGCTTTACTTTCTGGCGAGAAGCATGTGAATTATCAATAGGCAGAACTATGTCTTTAAAACCGATTTTTTTAGCATGAACCTGAACTGAAATGACAGGACAAGGAGCAGCCATAACAACACGGTATGTATTGCTACCAACCAGGAAATCCTGAAAACCGCTGACGCCATGTGTGCCCATGATAATAATATCAGCACTGACTTCTTCCGCTATCCCAACAAGTTTCTTGTAAATTTTACCATTTTCAGTCCGAAAAGTAACGCTCATTCCGCTGTCATGATGCAGTTTATCAACAAGTGCCTGAAGTCTCTCATTGGTTGACGAAGTGATTTTTTCATCGAACTCTGACTGAGATTTTCCAAAAGCGGAAGAGATTGCAGTTGAAAAAGAAAATGATTCGATGACGTGCGCGACGATAATTTCTGCCTTATGCAACTTCGCCATGAATACCGCATGCTCCAAAGCCAGATCAGCTGTTTCAGAAAAATCATAGGGGATGAGAATTCGACGGATTTGAAATTTTTTAGGCATATGCGTATGATTTAAATTAATATTCAAAAACGGACAAGGTAGTATCCTTTTTCTCTTTTGGTCTAATAGACAATACCGGAATTTCTGATGAGTTTATTACCTGTTGGGCAGATGAACTTATGAACATCATATCGGTCCAATTCATTTCCTGTTGAGTCATAATCATGATCAGATCAGCATTCACCTTTTTCGCGTATTCTACCACGCTGTCTGAGACATCATCATTTTGTATAAACTCCGTTTTGCACATAACATTTTGTTCTTCAACAAATTCATGTACCTGATGCATTTGTCTCTTCAATTTATTTACAATGAATTCATCATCAGTAGTTAGCACCGATACAAGATGTATCACAGAGCCGAACAATTTCGCGATTTCAATTGCTTTAGTGACCTTTTCACGGGTTTCTTTGGTTAAATCAAGGGGTAAAACGATGGTTTTGCAACCGGCACCATGCTGTTTTCCCTTAATGGTAATCACCGGGCATGGAGCCTCACGAATAACCCGTAAAGCATTAGAACCAATAAATTTCTTCAATCCTACTGACCCGGTTGTGCCCATCACAATAAAAGAACTCTTTAGCTCTTCAGCCGCCTTTTGCACCTCCTCATAAACCTTGCCATGAACGACCATGCTGTTTACTTTGATTCCGGCTTTTTTAGATGTTTCCTCAGAAAGTCTTTCTAACTCCTTAGTAATTTTTTCTTCCATTGCCTGATCTTCACCTTTCGAAAAAAAAGGGAACTGAAAAGAGTCGTCGATAACATTTATCAGTGTTATATCGGCCATTGTCAGTTTTGCAAGGTTGTAGGACTGACTTAAAGCAATGAGCGACTGCTCAGAAAAATCAATAGGCACCAGGATATGGTTTTTTAAACCTGTCATAACCAAAAAATTGTTTTTAATATTGTGAGCAAATTTATATTAATCATTTGTATGAGCAAAATACCAGAGTCAGAACTAATCTTAAATTCCGATAACAGTGTTTACCATCTGAATCTTCATCCCGAAGAAATTGCTGATACCGTAATAAATGTCGGCGATCCTGACAGAGTTAAAATGGTTTCAGCCTTCTTTGATAAGGTTGAAATCAGAAAGCAAAAACGGGAATTTATTACTCACACGGGAACCTATAAAGGTAAACATATCACCGTTTTATCAACAGGTATCGGAACTGACAATATCGATATTGTTTACAATGAACTTGACGCTCTTGTTAACATTGATCTAAAGAAGCGTGAGATCAAAAACGAACTTAAATCTCTGAATCTTATTAGGATCGGCACATCGGGCGCTCTTCAAACTGATATTCCGGTTGATTCATTTGTATTTTCTCAGTACGGACTTGGTCTTGACGGACTGTTAAACTTTTACAGGCTGATTAATGAAAAAGACGAGGTAGCTATCATCGACGCTTTTCGCATTCATTATCCAAATGAGGGCATTTTATCGCTTCCTTATATATCGCGATGTTCATCAAAACTTGAAACAGCATTAAGTGACGGAATGCACAAAGGAATTACTGCCAGTTGCAGCGGTTTTTATGCACCACAGGGCCGAATTCTAAGATATGAACTGGCCAGGCCCGACTTTATAGAAAAACTTTCGACTTTCAGGATGGGAGATCACCGTATCACCAATTTCGAAATGGAAACCGGCGCTATGTACGGACTGGCAAAAATTCTCGGCCACAATTGCTGTTCAATAAACGCAATTGTTGCTAACCGAATTACAAACAAACACACAAAAGCAGGTGACGAAACTATGAACCGTCTGATAGTTACCGTATTAGACAGAATTGCATCAATGAAATAGTTTAAGAATTAATCTAAAACTACTTTTCTGATGTTAGATCCCATTCCATTCACGAATTCAAGTGTATAAACACCTTTTGAAAGTCCGGATACGGGAATGGTTAATTTTCCCATTGCATTCGGCGAATCATTTAATACAACCCTGCCCTGTACATCTATTAACTTCCATGAAGTAATCTGATCTTCTGATGTGATGTAAATAAAATCATGTGCAGGATTCGGATATAATGATGCCTGATTGACATTCGAAACTGTTAAACCTGCATTAAGAGGCACCAATTGTACATTCAAAGGAGTTAAAACGCCATTCGAAAGATGAACGGATATTTGTTTTGGAAAATATCCTGTCAAAGCAAAGTCCACCAAATATGTTCCTGAATCGGCATAGCCGGTATAATAATTACCGGTAAAATCGGTCAGTTCATTTATTGCCAGTGAAAAAAAGTCAACCGATACATTTGCCAAAGGTAATCCGGTAATACTATCAGTAACTGTTCCTTCCAGATAGCAGGCACGAACATAATTTGGAGCAAAGACATAAAGCATTTCATCATTCATGTCTGTCGAAACAATATTTCCCGAACCTGTATATGGATCAGCGTCCCAACAAAGCGAACTTCCGGTTGTGTAATTACCGATCTCGATCAGATTATTGGGCCTTGCGGCATCTACCAAAGTGAGTTGTGAACCATAACTCGGATTAATCAGGAAGTCATTTAATACCCTGACATTATGTATTTCATTGTTAGTGAAATCTGCATTGTAAAATGTGTCAAGAAGGGTAATATTATTGAGGTTAGTAATATCGTAGGATCCTACAGGTGTGTTTTGTCTTTCATCGGCGGTAAACATTATATGACTGTCGTCGCTGAGCCAGGTGTTATGAGTAAATTGTCCGGGTGTTACCTGTGTAGCTTTCAGATTTGGAGAAGCCGGATTGCTAATATCATAAACAGAAAACATTCCGTCCTGAATATCGCTTGTATAAAGGAAATCACCGCGAACATAACTGTCGTGGCAGTAGCGAAGTGTTTCAGCTCCCAAGAAAACAGGTGAAACCGGATTTGTAACATCGAGGATCAGAACTCCCCTGCCAAGTGATGAAATATTGTGACCGTTTACAAATACATAGTGTCCGGAAACAGTTACTGTGTGAGCCTTTATAAGCTGACCTGCGATTAATCCGTCTCCGTGATAATAAATTGTCGGGGCGCTGTCAGGCAACCAACGCAAATCAATAATCTGCATTCCATCGGTAATTCCATTTGGATCCGTTCCTTCACTAACGGCGTAGGCAAAATCTCCTAATACCTTCACTTCATGCCAAAGACTTGTTACGCCGGGCAGCTGAAACAACAAGTTAGGACTAGAGGGCGTTGTAATATCAACAATTGCTATACCCTGCTCTGCTCCTACGATTGCATATTCACTTCCGCTTGTATGATTATAATGCCAGCAACCGGACAAGCGCTGTCCGGGAAACTGTAACTGACCGAGTTTTACTAAATTTTTGGGTTGCGCCGAAACTAATGTAACGGCGAGTGAAAATAAGACGAGGAGATTTTTTTTCATTGTATTATTAATTGATAATAAGCTTACCGGTACTTACCAGGGATTTGGCAGATAGAATCTTATACTGATACATGCCCGCAGCAAGGTTACCCCGGTTAAATGTTATTTCATTACCTGAAACACTTTGTCTGTCGGTTACACGGTTTCCGAGTAAATCATAAACCTCAAAGTACAATTGTCCGCCTCCGTTTTCAATAGAAATCCTGCAATTGTCTGTGAAGGGATTCGGGAATGCATTCGAATTTACAGAAAAAAGTTTGTTATCATAATCACCCGCTGGCAACGGTAAATCATAACTGATCACGGTAATATCTTTCTGATTAGTTGGTGAATTTTCGGTGTAACCACAAACCCAAATTGTAGTTCCTTTGATCACAAGAGCATCAGGAGCGTCATCCGTTAAATTAGTTCCATCAGCATTCGCGTAAAATATTCTGTTTCCTGTTGTGTCATAACCAACAGTAATCCAGTTCTTATTAATTGAACTTAGAAGAGTATCATTGTCTGAAACTCCAGTAAAATAAACATCACCCGAAGCCGTAATTACCATGTCTTTGGGTTCATCTTCGCCATGAATCGGACTATCGTATGTTCGGTCCCAGATTGGAGTTAAATCAGAATGTAACTTGCGAAGGAGCATATTATAGTTATTTGTGGCTCCAGATCCGTCCATAAATTTATTTAGTACATACAGGTCTCCGAATGAATCGAAACCGATATTGCTAAATTCGTCCTGCCCTAAAGCAAAATAGCTGTAAAATATTGAAGTCAGAATATTACCGGCAGCATCATATGCAAGAATTACCGGATCTTGTGTGGCATTACCGGAACCTGACTGAGAATAACCGGCTACATATATATTATTAGACTGGTCAACGGCGATATCAGTAACGCGGTCATCATTAGCAAATGGTCCGCCATAGGTTGCAGGAAAACCAGATCGCATAATTCCGTCTAATGGATTATATTTTAAAACCAGAAAATCATCGTCGTGAATATTTTCTGTTCTTCCACCAATGACCAGATCACCGTTATTATCAAAAATAATTTTAACGGGCTCGTCACGCATATTCGCAGCACCACCCCAACGGCTCAACCATTGAACATTACCGTTACTGTCGTATTTAATTGTAACAACATCTTCATTATCGAGAGTATCGGCCGGATTACCGTCACTTCTACCGGTTACATAAATATTTCCTGCGTTATCGAGTATCATAGATTCGATACGGTCTGATTGACCGATGTAATCATAGGTTCTTGTCCAAACAGTATCACAATTAGCCGGATTCCATTTAACAAGCAACATGTTTCTTTTCTGATCGGTTACTTTAGTATAACCTGCAGCGTAAACACTTCCATTACTGCTAACGGCGATTGCCTTGAATTCATCATCATCATTTTTTATTCCACTATACTGGTAAGTACATAAAATGGCACCAGTAACATCGATCTTTGAAATACAGGCGTTCAGATTTCTGTTTTCGACAAAAGTCGCGCCGGCAACATAGCTAAAATCATTCGCGTCGACAGCGATTGCTTTTGAATCTTCGCTGAAATCACCTGTTCCGTTATAGTCTTTTACCCATATAGAATTACCCGAATTCGCGTCATACTTAACTACAGTAGCATCTTTATGAGTAGCTGTATTAACAGCACCGCCACCAACATATACATTAGTTCCGCTAAAAACTATTGAAGAAGGAATGTCGTCTCCGTTAGTGCGTGAACCTGCATGCATCATTGATCCCCAAAATAATCCGCCTGAAGGAGTATATGCTATTGTCATATAATCAAAGTCAGAAAGTGACGGAGAAATATTCGAATCTGATTTACCGGTTACATAAACATTGCCGCTTGCATCAACAACAAGGTCATATGCGATATCCTCCTGTTGAATAGCACCACCATCTCTTCTTACCCACTGAAATGTTCCCGCTGCATCGTACTTAACGGTCTGAAAGTCCAGGTTAATTGCCGAACCGGACGCGACATCGGCTGATCCGGTAACATAGATGTTGTTATTGGCATCAATGGTTATCGCATTAGGTTTATCGTCTCCACCTGCAGGTGCTGTCAATGCTTTGGTCCATTGCAGTAAACCCGAGCTGTTATATTTTATAATTCTGTAATCAAGATTATTTCCGATCTCGGATGAACCGGTAATTACAATGTCGCCAATATTATCAATGGCTAATGCAGTCGCACGGTCTTCGCCTGAACCGTTGTAAGGCATTTGCCAGGTTGAACTTCCGGCGCTTCCATCAATTTTCAATAATAAAAAATCATCTGTTGTACCAAAAGATCTTCCGGCTGCATAAACATCATTATTTCCATCAATCGCGATTCCGGCCAGTTCATCCTTACCATGCTGAATTCCGGGTCTTGACCATATATTTGACCATAAAAGCATTCCCGTAGGAGCATACTTTAATACGACAAAATCTGAACTTCCGCTGACAGTATCAGGTTCTGAAACGCCACCGACGATGCAATTTCCATTTCCGTCAATTTTAAGAGCGACTGCATTATCATCAAGTCCGGCCTGAGAATTATTCCAGGTTGTGTCCCATAATACGGTACCATTTCCGGCAAACTTAAGGGTCATTATATTATCCTGCAGATTTCCGCCATCCACGGTAGCCGCAACGTATACGTTTCCACTCGCATCAACATCAACTCCAAATGCCTCATCATCACCGTTTCCGCTTCCGTTCTTAGTTCTCCACCAAAGGGTATCGCCGGCAGCATCAAATTTTACAACCAGAATATCTCTGTAATTTCCCTTTTTAATAGTATAGCCGACTCCAACAAAATTACCGGAACCATCAGAAATTACCTTATTAAAGCGATCCGAATTATCACCTGTACCGGTATAAACAGCTGTCCATTTTGGCGTAGCCTGCGGTTGAGCCGTTAATGTTCCGGCCATAAAAGCCAATAAGCTCAATAAAAAAACGTGTGAAAAATAATTTTTTCCCATTTATATGTATTTGTATTGTGAATTTAGTGTTATGTCAAAGGTATAAAGTAATTTCCGAGGTATTATCGGATATATGTAAAAAGTAGTTCACAACCTGATAATAATAAAAAATTAAGGGTAATCCCTGAATACATAGTGGCGAAAGGCCTTCTAAGCAGGGTTACGGCTTTTTTTCTACATTATTTTAACAGAATTTTGTTGACAAATAGGAATAAAAAATAGAATCTTTTTATGATGAAGTACTGTTAAAAGAAGAGCTATGAAGAAATTTAACCGTACAGAAGTTGATGCATTAATCCGTTTGCTGGATGACACGGATATGGAAATCTACAACCAGATTCAGGATCGCCTGGTGCATTATGGAAAAGATGTTATTCCTATCCTCGAAAGTGCCTGGGGCGGCTCGATGGATGCTATTATGCAGGAACGTATCGAAAGTATCATTCATAAGATACAACTGGATGATTTAAGACATGAATTGCATGTTTGGTCGCATTCGGGCTCACATGATCTTATTAAAGGCGCGATTCTCGTGGCAAGGTATCAGTATCCCGAACTGACTGAAGAACATATTCAAAAAATGCTTGACAAGTTACGTAAGGATGCCTGGCTTGAAATGAACGACGGACTTACGGCACTTGAACAGGTAAAAGTTCTAAATAAAATATTTTTCGACATCCATGGCTTTAATGGCAATACCACTAATTATCATGCGCCGCAAAATTCATTTATAAATATAGCTTTGGAAACCCGTAAAGGGAATCCGCTTATGCTTTCCATTCTCTATCTTGAGATTGCACGTTCGGCCGGAATCCCCGTATATGGTGTAAATCTTCCCGAACATTTCGTCCTTTGTTACAAGGATGAATTAAATGAGCCTTCCGCGATTAATGATCATTCAAACATTCTATTTTATATAAACCCATTCAGCAAGGGTGACATTTTCAACCGGAAAGAAATAGACAACTTTCTTCAACAATTAAAAATTGAAAAAGAAGTAAGTTTTTATGAACCATGCAGTAACCGTGATATGATTCAACGACTAATCAGAAATCTGATGAACTCATATCATAAGTTAGGTTTTATGGATAAGGTTAATGAATTGATGCTGCTAATGAGTGCAGTGCAATAATAATAGTACCAGTTCTGAGTCGGAGTTCGAAAGCCGGGATATGTACTAAGAATTATGTAATAAGATAAAGGGTTATAAATAGCACAATTTCAGGCGCTTTAGCAAGGCGCCTTTTTCTTTTTGTTTTATCCTTAATTTAATTTGAATTAATCTTTTT
>CAZAON010000174.1:0-9792 GCA_964486655.1 uncultured Flavobacteriales bacterium | reverse complement strand
TTCCCGGTAATTGATTTAAATATCTGGCCATAGCATAAAGGCTAATATTCAGACTTGCAAATTCATTCTTTGCTATTTGGAATCCTTTTCCCGGACTAAATTCTCCTGCCGTTGTTGTATTTTGATAAGAGGGAATTCGGGGGTCATACGTAATCGTATCGTTAGTTACGTTCTGTCCATTAGAAAAAATTGAAATCAATGAAAAAATAAATACCGGCAGAATAAGCCGGTATATGTTTTTGGTGATTGATTTTCCGATAATGCCTGAACTTTTTTTATTAGCCCTTATTAAATGAGTCATTCAAATCATTTTATTATTTAGGTTGAACAACATAAGGATTTGCCTTTAGCCGTTCTACGATATATTTAATTGCCAATTGTCCTTTCACGCTATTTCCTGCTGCATCGAGAGGAGGAGACACTACTGCGATTCCGAATTTACCCGGACAGCTTGCAATGAGTCCGCCACCGACACCGCTTTTTCCCGGAAGGCCTGTTGAATAGAACCAGATTCCGGTATCGTCATACAATCCGGCAGTGGCCATAACAGACATTGTATGCGCCGCCGCATCCGGAGAGACAACTTTCTTTTTGGTAACCGGATTTACTCCTCCGTTTGCAAGCGTTGCCGCCATAGTGGCAAGATCTTTCGCATTAACATTAATGGCGCATTGTTTAGTATAAATGTCAGTTGACTGAACCGGATCAAAGTACATTCTTCCGTAAGCTAAAAGTAAATGCGCGATAGCCTGATTGCGTAAGTTATCCCCCGCTTCACTGATGTAAACAGGCATATTTAAAGATAACGGACGACCGGCGAAATCACTTTGCTTGTTTAATATGCTTCTCCATTTACTGGCAGAGTCAGCTCCGTTTACCATACTTGTCGCGGCAATTGCACCGGGATTCACACAAGGATTAATTTCTTTTCCTTTATGTTCTTCTACAGCCACAATTGAATTAAAAGGCAATCCGGTTGCATCCACCCCGATTTTATCCTGCACAGCCTGTGCGCCGGACTCATCAACTACCTGTGCACAAACAAAGACCTTGCTTACACTCTGAATAGAAACCATCGAACTGATATCTCCCTTTGTATAAACCTGTCCATCCGTCGTGATCAATGCTATTCCGAAAATTTTCGGATCAACATTTGCAAGCTCCTTAATATAATCCGCATTCGCGCCGTCTTTTACATTAACGAATTTATTATATGCTTCCTCAAGAGCTGCCTGAATATTTTCCTTGCTCATCGGATCATTGGAAGGAACCGGCGCGGCTTTGGCCGATTTTTGAGCGAACACTTGCGTTGAAATTAAACTGATTGACATTGCCATCGCAAGAATGCCGGTCTGTATGTATTTTCTTTTCATAATTGTAACGTGTTGGATTTATTTAATTGTTGTTCCGAAATTATATTTGAAAGAGAATTGAACTTTTGTAATTGATGTTCCGTCATAACCGGTCGCATCCGCTCTTTCGTTTACCCTTTCGCCGTACTGAACTTCTATTCCTGCCATCATGTTTTCAACGGGTGTGTAAAGAAGATTTACTAAACCATATCGGCCTTCTTTAAATGTATTATCGCCGACATCTTTATTATCAATCATAATAGAAGAATATCCAAGCGATGTACTGAATTTGTCATTCCATTTATGATCAAGGAATGCGACAATTCCAGTGAGAGGAAGTACTTTGGCATCATCTGCCGTAAGTATTGTATCTGTTGATTCAATACCCAGATCCGATGTAGCATCGTTCATGTAGTTTTGAATGCCGGCGCCATAGACAACCGAACCTCTGATCACATTATTTGCTCCTATCTTAATATTGGTACTCAGATTTAATCCGTATCCAATTTCATCGCCCGAAAGATCCGGACCCTGATCATCCAGGTCTGTCCATTTTATTTGTCTGACAATTCCGGCCAACTCTACATAACCCCATTTTTGTCCGTAACGATATTCGGCCGAAAGATCCGGTAATGCAAAATTGGGTCTGACATCTCCCAGTGCTGCAATTGTTTCTCCATACGGACCCTGATCAGCGCTTGCTCCCGGACGTTCCAATGCAATTGTCATTCTTGTTTCGCCCTGAATTGGCATGAAGCGCGCCTGAATATTACGGAAGAAAGCCATTCCTGTCGGTCCCCAGTACTCGATTGAGTTAGGAAACACATCTATGTCCATGAATGGGCTCCATGTTTGTCCGAATCCCCATTTTCCGAGTTCTCCGTATGCATGACGCAGACGAAGTGTTGTCTGACCCGCATCAACACCGGTTCCGAATAACTCGAATTCGAATTGTGTTTTTAAGGTTCCCATCTTCGTCGGCGTATATCCTTTCACTCCGAATCTTGTTTGCCGAACACTCATAAAAAAGTTTCCGTCAGGACCGTACTCATCTTTGAATGAGGATAATTTGGTTGGACGAACAACATCATACCAGTCGGGATGAATCTGACCGGCATTATAACCCGCATCCATCATGACGAATCCATAAATGTCCATGCGTCTTTCCTCGGCAGGAGTATCCTGCGAGTAACCAACAAAGCAATTCATGCTTAACAATGCAGTGAATAATAATAGTTTTCTTGTTTTCATTTGGTAGAGTTTGGTTTGATCAAAACAATTTAAGGCAACAATATTAAATAACGCGGATATATCATTACTTATAATTACAGTGCAAATAAGGTGATTCTTGTCATATATTCAAATGATTTATATTATCTCTGCTTATTGCGAATAAAAAAAATAAATACTAATTTGCTGTTTTATGAAAATTGAAAATTAAAAGACCTCTTTCCTGGGAATATTTTTATTATTATCGCATGATACTAAACGAATATGTTTAACAAATCGATTAAACTAACAATTGCTGCATTATTATGTGGCATACTTAATAGTTCAATATCCTTTGCGCAAAGTTCCGGATATCTTGCTAGCGACTTTTCCCTTAAGAGCTATAAAATTGAATCTGTTGCAACCGATTCTTCTTCAAAGTTTAGCACTGAAGATACACTTTATATCAAGAAGAGATTCTGGCGAGCATCCGGAGAATTAATGCTTTCACAGATTATTCCCTGGGCATACAATTACTATGTCAGAGATGCGGAATTTGCTCATGTCAGCTGGGAAAGTATTAAGTATAATTTGGATTTCAGTCATTGGGAGTGGGACGACAATTCTTTTCAGACAAATCAATTTGCACATCCCTACCAGGGTAATATGTATTACAGTTCATTTCGTACAAACGGTTATTCTTTCTGGCAATCGGCTCCCGCAGCATTTGTGGGAAGTTATATGTGGGAAGTAGCAGGCGAAACTCATCCTGCCGCACCAAATGATTTATTGAATACCGGTTTAGGGGGAATATCTCTTGGAGAAATGACTTACAGAATCTCAAATCTGATTGTTAACAACCGACAGGTCGGTTTCAAAAGACAGGTGAATGAAGTTCTTGCATTTTTAGTTAATCCGATGAACGGACTTAACCGAATCATCGATGGCAGATGGGGCCGATTTATGCCGAATATTCCGGATCGCATGCCCGGATCGTTAAGCGGTAATCTTGATCTTGGTTATCGCCGGGTGAGTGAGGAGGTAAATAAAATTTTCACTAAAGGGGATAATGAATTCTATGTTCGCGCCGGAATACAATATGGTGATCCTTTTGCAGATCTTGAAAAACCATTCAGTAATTTTTATCTGATTGGCGAATTAGGCGCTTCCGATTCGGCGACATTAAACAATTTAAATGTGAGCGGATTGTTATACGGGAAACACCTGAATGAAACAGATAAAATTGATAAGGTATTGGCCGTTACCATGAACTATGATTATATTAAAAATACATCAATTCAATTTGGTAGTCAGAGTTTCAATTTGAAAATAATGCACGATCGTCGCTATCAGAATAATTCAGCTTTTATTACTGAATATGGAATTATAGGCGTTGCCATTGCGGCTGTCCCCGACGATTATCTTTCATATGGAGAAGGAAGAAATTATGACTTCGGTCCGGGTGCCGGATTTTTATTGGGTGCGAAGTATGACCATAAACATAAGTTTGCCTTAAGTTTAAATTATAAAGGAGTTTGGTTTGTGACTGCAAATGGAAATGATGCCGACTTTTATATCAATGTTTTTAACGCAGACGCCCGGTATTTCATTAGTCCGTCTTTTTCCGCAGTCCTGAGTGGCGGCTACTTCAGGCAAGACAGCAATTACGAGGATTTTGAAGATGTCATTAAAAAATATCCATTCGGAAGAATTGGTATAGGATATACGATCGGGGCAAGCAATAGAAATTAATTCACATCAAACTTACTGAAAGATGCATATCATTAGGTTTCGGGTTTCTTGTCCTGGAGTCGAAGCGTGGGTTTCGGGTTAGGCGCTGCAATTGTCAATCTTCTCCCGATAGCTATCGGGACTTCAATAAAAAAGCCGAAGGAAAATCCTCCGGCTTTAAATTCTTTCGTATAAATCTTTAGTACAACCAAACGAATCCAAGCTGGAATCCGAGAGCCGACATATCAGATATTTTAAACGTCGGTTCTTCATTTGTTGAATACGTATAGCGGGCTGCCAATAAAAGTCCAACATCGCCTGTTGGCTCGAATTTAATGACTGTGCCGACTTCAGGACGGAGCAGGAAGCCCCAGTTTTCCTCGTTTATTTCATAAATGTTGTAGTACAATTTTGGCTGACTGTACATTGCTCCCATTCCTAATCCGAAATATGGAACAAACACACTGTATGTAGGCAAATAATAATGAGCTGTAACAGCCATTGGTAATGTATAAGTGTATTTGTACAAATCAGTTGTAATATCAGTTGCTTCATTAAAATGATATGTCTGATATGCTTTGTAAGTAGAATATGAATTCCATGAAACATCGAAGCCTAATGAAAACTTGTTGTCAATCATTTTGCGGAATTCGAATTTACCGCCTGCATAACTGACGTCTTCAACATAGCTATCACCCATTGGAATATTCACATCCCATGCAAAGGAGATAAGTTGATCAAAGTTGCGGCTTAATGAACCATCCTGTGCATTTACAGAAGAGTTACCGATGATTACTGCTAAAAGAATGGAGAATATATAGCGATACATATTATTTCTTTTTTAAAATGATTAATTATTTTTAAAATATGGTGATTGACTGAACGCCTGATTTACCGCCTCAACTGCGCCCTGAGTATTTTGAGCAGTTGATCCCAATACTCCGGAATCCCAGTTTGTCCACACTATATTAATCTTGTTACCTACAGTATCAATATTCATCAGGTCGGCAGTCTGGATAATTAAAGAACCTGTAGTGTAACTATAGGAGTATGAATATCCATAACCATAACCGTAGTAAGGATAATATCCGCAATAGCCATAATAGCAACCACCATAACCCGGATAGCCCCACCAGTAACCCGGCGGATAAGTCTGAACCGTAGTTGTAACTTTTATGACAGCTGTATTGATACCTAAATCAGCACTGTCAAGAGTTGAAACCCTCACGTATCCTCTGCTTGTCATATTTGCTAAAATAGCATTGGCTATAGGAGTACCTATTGCAGAGGCAAGTATAGTATCATTGGGATCGTCTCCAATCGCAGTGATATCATCTGACATATAAAAGGTCTGATAACTGCCAAAGTTTGCTGTCGGGTCATAATTTGTTATTACGATGGGCTTGTAAGACAACTCGTCGAAATCGGGATAATTGCGGCAGGATGAAAACAAACTAACTACCGCAATAACAATGAATAAATTTTTCATAAGCTATTTAATTTATTTGGGGCGAATATATAAATATTTTACAAATAACGGGGTCACATTCTTTACCAGTATGACAAATGTCATGGTTCTTATTGATTAACATTTGTCATACAGAATGGTCATTCTTTTCTAAAGTTCAGATTTTTTCTTTCCTTCGTGTTCTATTTTCAACTATTATGTGGTTCAGGAACTTCGCTGTTTGTTACATAAGCTTTTTATTAATTGTGTTTGTCACATCCACAGCAATTGGACAGGTTGATAGTACTGTTTCCGATTCCGGCAAACCGGCAAAAAAGGAGCTGAAGAATACCATCTCCTACAATATAACAAATACACTTTTATTTGGAGGAAATTCACAGGTAATTTGTTATGAACGTGTAACCGGCAAACATCAAAGCGCCAGCATTGAAGTCGGATCATTTTCTTTTCCAAAGCTTCAGGTTTTATCCGGCAAGTACAGGACGAATGAAGGAGAAACTCAAAAGGGATATAAAATAGCTGTTGATTATCGATTCTATCCCGCTAATGAAAATAAATACAATGCGCCAAGAGGTGTATACGTAGGACCGTATGCGTCTTTTAATTATTTCAACAGAGAGAAGTCTTTTTCATTTGACACTTCTTCTACAAATGTATCTGCAGAAATTACTGTTAATACAGATTTTACATTTCAGACTGTTACAGGCGGATTACAATTAGGATATCAATTTGTTTTCTGGAGAAGATTAGCTGTTGACCTGATATTGATTGGCCCCGGAATCACTGCTTACAGAGTAAAGGCAAAATTAGACACTTCTCTTGATGCCGATGAAGAATCAGAACTGTTCACTGCAATTAATGATAAATTAGCTGAGAAAATTCCCGGTTATAGTTATGTGATTAAACCGGTTGAGTTCGAATCATCCGGAACAACGAACACGACAAGCATTGGATTCAGGTATCTGATTCATGTTGGCTTCCGGTTTTAAACTTAAATGAATAGCATATTTAAATAAAATAGATAAAAAATAATATTATGAAAAAAATTATCCTTTCGGTTGTAGTGTTTTCTTGTTTACTGTTGTCTGCTCATGCACAGGAAAAGAGAATCAATTTATACGGGGGTTATGTATTCGATGATAATTTCGAATCGTTTTATGACAGCCGAAACTATATTAATGGTAAAATAAAAGGCGGTTTTCAATATGGAGCAGGAATCGAATTCATGGTGAAGCCGGATTATGGTGTTGAGTTGTTGTGGGTCGGACAGTCAACTACCGCTCCAACGAGTTATTTTGCTTCAGGATATCTTTTTGAACAACACACCGATTTTAACCTGAATCTCAATTATGCTTTACTAGCCGGTACCCGCTACGCGCAAAATCCTAATGGTAAATTCGAAGGCTACGGTTCATTCATGCTTGGAGCTCTTTTCGCTAGTGCAGAAAATCCGGATACAAAAAATAGCGGCAGCGGAACTAAATTCGCCTGGGGATTACGTCTCGGCGGAAACATCTGGGTAAGCGATAAAGTCGGAATTAAAATTCAGGGACAATTATTAAGCGCTGTACAATCTGTCGGCGGTTCACTCTACTTTGGTACGGGTGGTGCCGGTGCCGGTGTTTCAACGTATTCGACGATGTTGCAGTTTAGCGCATCGAGCGGACTGGTATTTAGACTTGGTGGGAAATAGGAATTTAACTGTTTAGTTAGAAATATGGGCAATGGATTATGGATTAAGGATTAAGGACAATGGACAAATGTTTGGTCATTGTCCTTTGTCCTTAATCCTTAGTCCTTAATCCTTTGTCCTTAATCCTTTGTCCTTAATCCATTGTCCCTTTTCTAAAGTAAGATCTCTTCCAACTCCTTCGCATAATCAAACTGCAAGTCCTCATGTAATTTTTCAAGCGTTGATTCAATTTTCTTAACCTGGTTTGTATAAAGATTCATTAGCACCTGGCTATTCTGAAAAGGAATTCCCGAGTCTCTTAATTTTTTAAAATAATAAATTCTCAATTCGATTTCAGTTGCCGGTTGAGCTGAAAATCTTACCTGCTTATTTACGATTCGTAAAATCTTTCGCAAACTTTTCTTGGCGAGATAAAGATTTGATTTATTTATTTCGGAAAACTGTAAATCAATTTCCTCTTTAACCTTTCTGATATATGCCAATTCATCTTCAGCGTCGAATAACAAATAAGTTAAAAGTTCTTTAATTTCCTTCTTATGCTTCGCAAGCCGAATCGTAATTTCCGTAATCCGCTTCGGCGACTGCAGCATCAACTCCTTCTGTAACTCACTTAACGTAGATGGTTTCATTTTACTGGTATGAATAAAGCACTCAAAAAACAAAGTCCCTTCTTAACCCATTTAATGGATGAAATTAATTAAAGCTATGTTCTGTCAACCCGAAACCCAAAACCCGAAACCCGAAACTTTTTCAAACCCCTACAGCCTCTTTGTACATCTGCTGCTTCAGCAACTTAATATTCTCATCAGCAATATATTCATCATAGCTCATCCGCTTGTCAATAATGCCCGATGGTGTAAGTTCAATAATTCGGTTCGCAACGGTCTGAACAAACTGATGATCATGAGAAGTGAAAAGTGCAATGTGCTTCCAGTCGCTCAGTGAATTATTAATGGAAGTGATTGATTCAAGATCCAGGTGATTGGTAGGCTCGTCCAGAATCAGACAGTTTGCATTGGTAAGCATCATGCGACTTAACATGCAACGAACTTTTTCGCCTCCGCTTAATACGTTTGATTTCTTTAAAACTTCTTCTCCCGAAAACAACATTCGCCCTAAGAAACCACGTATGTATGTTTCATCTTTATCTTTCGAATATTGTCTCAGCCAGTCAACCAGATTCATGTCGTCCTTGAAAAATTCCGAGTTCTCATTCGGCAGGTATGCTTTTGTTATGGTTGTTCCCCATGTAAACTCTCCGCCATCCTGCTTTTCATTACCCATGAGTATTTCGAAAAACTTTGTGATTGCAATATGTTCTTTTGAAAGAACAGCGACCTTATCGCCCTTATTAAGAATGAAACTAATGTCATTAAAATATACTGTGCCATCAGGAGAAGATTTTGACAGATGTTCAACTTTTAAAATCTGATCTCCGCAATCACGTTCCGGTTTAAAAATTATTCCGGGATATTTTCTTGTCGATGGCTGAATATCATCAATCACCAGTTTCTCTAAAAGTTTTTTCCTGCTCGTTGCCTGTCTTGACTTGGAAGCATTCGCACTGAAACGCTCAACAAACTCCTGCAGCTCTTTTCGTTTGTCTTCTATTTTTTTATTCTGGTCCGAGCGCTGACGTAAAGCAAGCTGACTTGATTCGTACCAGAAAGAATAATTTCCGGTATACAGTTGAATTTTTCCGAAATCAATGTCTGCAACATGAGTACATACTGCATCAAGAAAATGCCTGTCGTGAGAAACTACAATTACCGTATTCTGAAAATCTGCCAAAAAATTTTCCAGCCAGTTTATTGTTTCAACGTCAAGATCATTTGTTGGCTCATCGAGTAATAAAATTTCTGGATTCCCGAAAAGTGCCTGTGCCAATAGTACACGAACTTTTTCCTTTCCATTCAATTCGCCCATCAGCTTTTGATGATAGTCTTCATGAACTCCTAGTCCGCTCAGCAATTCCGCCGCATCACTCTCCGCATTCCATCCCGACATTTCAGCAAATAAACTTTCCAGTTCGCCTGCTCTCGCACCATCAGCATCGGTAAAATTTTCTTTCGCATAGATTGCATCCTTCTCCTGCATGATGTCCCATAGTTTTTTATTACCCATGATGACCGTTTGCAAAACCGGGAAGTTGTCAAAAGCAAAGTGATTCTGGCTCAATACGCTCATTCGCTCGCCCGGAGCAATGGAAACCTGTCCCGAAGACGGATCGATTTCGCCTGAAATGATTTTTAGAAAAGTCGATTTTCCCGCTCCATTTGCTCCAATAACTCCATAGCAATTTCCCGGAGCAAATTTCAGATTAACTTCTTCGAAAAGTA
>CAZAON010000173.1:0-2425 GCA_964486655.1 uncultured Flavobacteriales bacterium | reverse complement strand
CATCTGCAGAATTTCTTTATGTTTAATCTGCCCTCTTTAACTGACTTTGGAAATTTAAAAGATGAAAATAAAATTGTAGTGTTTTTAGAGAATCTTGTTTTTGCAAGTTTAAAGGATAAAGCATAACAATTTAAAGTCATTCCGACACCTTATAAAATACATTTAAATCCGGTATATTTAAACTACTGCATTCTTACCAGTCTGAAAACAGCGGTTTGGTCTCCCATACTGATATGTATAAAGTAAACCGCTTCACTCAATTCTTTTAGCGAATAAGTATACTCCCCCGCCGGCTGCCTCTCATCATTGATAACAGATTGTACCAGGTTTCCTAATATGTCAAATACATGAATTGAAACAGGCTTACTTGAACTCAGACTATAGGATAATTTTACATTTTCCGTAAAAGGATTAGGAAAAACTTTGAATGATCCAAAATCGTCTATACTATTTATGCCTACATCAATAATATTGAGTGTATCATAATGTGTATAACTACAAATACCATTCGAAACAGTAAGTGATACAATATACAAACCCGAAAATAAATAAGAATGTACAGGAGATTGGATATTTGATTGCGAACCGTCACCGAAATCCCACGTAAAGATAATCGTACCTCCGGAAACTGTAGAAAATTGCAAGGGTTGATTAGTTACCAAATTCCCGGTCACGGTAATACCATTCGAAATTAAATTCATCGTAACCCATTGCGATGCAAAACCGGAACCATACTGATTAGTAACTGTTAACGAAACCATATATAATCCCAATGCGGTATAGGTATGAACCGGATTCTGCAGATTGGAAGTATGTCCGTCTCCAAAATTCCAATTCCAGGAAGTTGGATTATTTGTAGACATATCGTAAAAACTTACCTGACCAGAGCATGCTGAATTTGAATTTATTCCAATAGCCGAACATGGATTACCGTGAACTGTAAATGTTACCGGTATGCTGTCAACAGTATGCAATGGATCATTTGACTCAACAATAATATAAGTCGTGTAAGTACCCGGCGATAACCCTGTTGGGTCAAACGTAAAATTAATTAGCGTAGAATCTGACGGGGAAATTGTTCCTGACCCAGATGAGAAAATTACCCAATCCGGCAAAGCATTCGTTCTCGCATATTTAATACAATTTGAAAGAATTCTCTGGGTATTTACATTGTAACTAAAATAATCCCATCCCAGGTAAATTGCTTTTCCCGTTCCTAAATTCCTGTATGCTACAATATCGTATGTAGAATATGAAACAAGCTGGACCTTATCCGAATTGGTTAGTGCATGTAAAAATGTTGCATTTTCCATATTCACATTTACCGAAACCTGATCCATAAGATCGTTGGTCGTATCCGAAACAATCCCAACGCCGGTACCCGTGCTGAATTGATACGCTCCGGTAAACAATCCCATATCATACATGGAAGTTCTGTTCCATGAAGAACCACAAACTATTACAGTTCCACCCTGATTAATAAAATTCTGAACAACAACGGCAAAGGTTGAATAAAAAGTTGTGGAACCACTTTCCTGTTCAGGGAATAACAATACATCCATACCGGTAAGTTTGTTTGCCAGAATAGCCGGATCCATTGTTGAAGTTGAATCAATCGTATACTTTGTAAAATACATATTAATTGAACTAATCATATTTAAATATTCCTGCAAATAATCTACCCCATACAGAAAAGAAAGTATGCGAATAGTGTCAGAATTAAGCCCCCCGTCAATTGTATATGTTAAATCACTTCCACCATCATTATGTATATAAACAGGAACAACTGCTGAAGTAGAACATGAACTCAGACTTACATTTAAAGAGTTAGGCGAAAAATTCATTACCGGTGCCGCACCTGCACTACCATTCAGACATATGGTGGTATCATTACTATTGTTTAGTACAGTAATTTCTCCGCTGAAAGTGCTGATTGTTGTCGGATGAAATGTTACAATTAAATTGCCAGTACTTCCCGGCGCTACATCCATACTGGTAACCGAAGGAATAAAAGAGGCGCTATTGCTGCTAATCGATGTTAATTTTAAAGTATCGCATCCGTTATTAAAAATTTCCACGGTATCAATCTTATTACCAAACTGAACAATACTTCCGAAATTAATACAACTGTCGGATAAAGAAATTTCAGCACTACCGGCAACATCCAGATTGACAAATACTGTTAATACAGGATTTAAAGGATCGTTCGTTTGAATTGAAATTTGTTGCTGGTAATTACCGGTATTCAACCCGGCTGAATTCAGTGTTACATTCAACACCTGCGATCCGGGCGAAGGAAGGGTGTCCAATACATGGGAATAATGTAACCATGAAGAGGCTCCTGTAGTACTCGAAATTGCATTTGCTATCATCCTTGAAGCATCTGCATTTGTCAGGAAATAATCAAAGCCCAGATAAATTGCCA